>JALQUE010000292.1 GCA_023260815.1 Roseovarius sp. | reverse complement strand
AAGCTTGGCGGCCGGGGGCACAATGACCGAGCTGTTGCAAGACAGCGCACAGCTGCTGCTGCCGGTGTCAGAAGATGATATTCGCACAGCCTTGGGTGGGCTGCGCATGGCGCCGCTCTTGGCGGGCTATCGCGGGGCGCCGGGCGCCAATCTGCAGGCGGTAGTGCAGGCGGTGATGGCTGTGCAGGCCTATGCGTTGGAACACAGCCAGTCTTTGTGCGAGGTTGAAATCAACCCACTTATTTGCACCCCCGACCGTGCGGTTGCGGCGGATGCGCTGATTACTCTGAAAGGGCCAGACATATGACAAACCCAATCAAAACCGAACGCCGTGGCGCGGTGCTAGAGGTAACGCTAGACCGGCCCAAGGCCAATGCCATCGATCTGGCCACCAGCCGCATCATGGGAGAGGTGTTCCGCGATTTCCGGGACGATCCGGACCTGCGCGTGGCGCTGATCACCGGCGCGGGCGACAAGTTCTTCTGTCCGGGCTGGGATCTCAAGGCCGCAGCCGATGGCGACGCGGTGGATGGCGATTACGGCGTTGGCGGCTTTGGCGGCTTGCAGGAGATGCGCGCGATGAACAAGCCCATCGTTGCGGCCGTCAACGGGATTTGCTGTGGTGGCGGGCTGGAATGGGCGCTGTCGGCGGATATCATCCTGGCCGCGGAGCACGCGCAATTCGCCCTTCCCGAGATCCGCTCGGGCACCGTGGCGGATGCCGCCAGCGTCAAGCTGCCCAAGCGCATCCCCTATCATATCGCCATGGAGATGCTGCTGACCGGGCGCTGGATCGACGCCGAGGAAGCCGCCCGCTGGGGTCTGATCAACCAGATCCATCCGGCGGGCGCGTTGATGGAGAAGGCGCGCGCGCTGGCCGATCACCTCGCCTCGGGGCCGCCGCTGGTATACGCCGCGATCAAGGAAATCGTGCGGGAGGCCGAGGCGATGACCTTTCAGGAGGCGATGAACCGGATCACGCGGCGGCAATTCGAGACGGTCGACAGGCTCTATGCTTCCGAGGATCAGATGGAAGGCGCGCGCGCCTTTGCCGAAAAGCGCGATCCGGTCTGGAAGGGAAAATAGGCGGTGCGGGCAGCCGCATGGACCGGGGGCGCTCTGACGTGTCAGCTTCTGGTCTGACGCATCGCCGCTTGTGCATCGCCTGTGCCCGGTTCTAGAGTGATGGTATTCTCAGGGCGGGGCGGAATTCCCCACCGGCGGTAAGCCCCTAACCGGGCAAGCCCGCGAGCGCCCCGGTCCGGTGGTCCGGGGGTCAAGCAGATCAGGTGAAACTCCTGAGCCGACGGTCACAGTCCGGATGAAAGAGAATATGCAGGCCGTTCGCCGACAGGCGGGCGCCGCGCATGTGATCGCCTTGGGTGACGTGTCACGAGCAAAGGAGATCACAATGACACACACCCGATACGCCTTTATCAAGGCAAGCTGGCACGCGGATATCGTGGACCGGGCCTTGGATGGCTTCCTTCAGAAATTGCCGCGCGACGATGTCGATGTTTTCGACGTTCCCGGCGCGTTCGAGATGCCCTTGCTGGCCCGCGATCTGGCCAAGTCCGGGCGGTATGAGGCGGTTGTCGCCGCGGCTTTCGTGGTGGATGGCGGCATCTACCGTCACGATTTCGTGGCGCAGGCGGTTGTGAACGGGCTGATGCAGGCCGGGCTTGAAACCGGTGTGCCGGTCTTGTCGGTGTCGCTGACGCCGCATCATTATCAGGAGACCGAACATCACACCGCGATCTTCCGCGAGCATTTTGTCGTAAAGGGACGCGAGGCCGGAGAGGCTGTTCTAAAGCTTGGGGCGATGCGGGCGGCGCTGGCTGCGTGACCGGGGGCCGGGTGATCAAACGCCGCAAAGGATGAAAAACGCGCCGCCCCGGATCAGGGGGCGGCGCGCGCTGTCTGGTTGGGGGCGGGCGGCCTGATGCGGGGCGCGAAACGCCGTGCTGCATCCCGTCGTTGCCGGTGGTTCACCTGTCCCTGAAGTCTCAGGTGAAAGGTGGACCGCTTCAGCTCATGTCGCGTTGGCTCCATCTTTGTGTTTGAACGCGACCCGCCCTAGTTGGTGATGATCTCGGGGCCCATGAAGGTGTTGGGCAGGAAGGTCGAGATCCATGGCACGTAGGTCACGATGATCAGGAACACGAAGAGCACCGCCAGGAAGGGCAGGGCGGCGCGCACCACGGCCATCATCGGCATGCCCGCCACGCCAGAGGTGACAAACAGGTTCAGACCGACAGGCGGTGTGATCATGCCGATCTCCATGTTGACCACCATGATGATCCCCAGATGGATCGGGTCGATCCCCAGTTCCATTGCGATCGGAAAGACCAGTGGCGCCACGATCACCAGAAGGCCCGAGGGTTCCATGAACTGCCCGCCGATCAGAAGGATCACGTTGACGATGATCAGGAACATGACCGGCCCGAAGCCCGCATCCAGCATCGCGCCCGCGATCTGCTGGGGGATTTGTTCGTCGGTCAGCACATGCTTGAGGATCAGCGCGTTGGCAATCACGAAGAGCAGCGTAACCGTCAGCTTGCCGGCCTCGAACAGGGTGCGCTGCGTGTCGCGGTGGAAGAACGCCGTGATGATCGCCTGTGGCTTGCGCCAGAGTGCGGTGTTGTTGTCCGTGCCTTCGGTCGCCAGAGGCCCCATGTCCTTGTAGACGAAGCAGGCGATGAAGAACGAATAGACGGCGGCGACGGCGGCGGCTTCGGTCGGGGTGAATATCCCGCCATAGATCCCGCCGAGGATGATGACGATCAGGAACAGACCCCAGCCCGCCTCGCGGCCCGAGGCAAGGATCTCGCCCCAGCCCTGCCAGTCGCCCTTGGGCATGTTGCGCAGCCGGGCGATCACATAGATCGCCGTCATCAGCATCCCGCCAGCCATTAGACCCGGAAGCACACCAGCCAGGAACATCCGGCCCACCGAGACTTCGACCGCGGCGGCATAGACCACCAT
>JALQUE010000269.1 GCA_023260815.1 Roseovarius sp. | reverse complement strand
ACCTTAGCAATCACGCCGACAGGCTCACCCATCAAGATCGGCTTGTCCTCAAGCGTGAACGCCTTTTCACCAGCCTCATCCTCGCACTTGAGGATAATCATATCGACCATTGCGGCCATTGATGTGTCAGACATGAACTTTGGGTGCTTGCGTTGCACCTTTTCAATGTCACGCGCAGTCACCGGGCCAAAGTAAAGGCGAAGCGGTTGGTGGAGATCGCGGAGGAGACCGGGGCGGATGCGGTGGCGCATGGCGCAACGGGCAAGGGCAACGATCAGGTGCGGTTCGAACTTGCGGCCTATGCGTTGAACCCGGACATCAAGGTGATCGCGCCGTGGCGCGAATGGGATTTGACCAGCCGCACGAAACTGCTTGATTTTGCGGAACAAAATCAGATCCCCATCGCCAAGGACAAGCGGGGCGAGGCACCGTTTTCAGTGGATGCCAACCTGTTGCATACGTCATCCGAAGGTAAGGTGTTGGAAGATCCGGCGGTGGATGCGCCGAACTACGTGTATCAACGAACCGTTAACCCGGAGGACGCCCCGAACGAGCCGGAATTCATCGAGATCGGCTTTGAAAAGGGCGATGCGGTCAGTGTGAATGGTGAGGCGCTCAGCCCTGCCAACCTGCTGACAAAGCTGAATGAATTGGGTGGTAAACACGGGATTGGCCGGCTTGATCTGGTCGAAGGGCGGTTCGTCGGCATGAAAAGCCGCGGAATTTATGAAACGCCCGGTGGCACGATCCTGCTGGAGGCACATCGGGGAATCGAGCAGATCACACTGGATCGGGGGGCTGCGCATCTGAAAGATGAGCTGATGCCGCGGTATGCCGAGCTGATCTATAACGGGTTCTGGTACAGCCCCGAACGCGAGATGTTGCAGGCGTTGATCGACCAATCACAACATCATGTGACCGGAACGGTCAGATTGAAGCTGTACAAAGGATTGGCGCGGACGGTTGGGCGGTGGTCTGATCACAGCCTGTATTCCGAAGCGCATGTGACCTTTGAGGATGATGCCGGGGCCTATGATCAGAAGGACGCGGCAGGGTTCATCCAGTTGAATGCCCTGCGGCTGAAATTGCTGGCCGCAAGAGACCGCCGGTTGAAAGGCTGAGTTTCGTACGATTTGTACGAAACCTACACGCAATCAGGACCAAACAGCGGTCGCGATCTGATATTTGTGTCCATCCCGTACACATATCGTCAGATCGCGACAGCGCGAAGCCGGTCATAGGCCGGCATCGCGGCCCGCGCCAGGGCAGCACGCGGACCGTCGAGATCGGGGATGTCCCCCTCGGGTCCGGCGAACCCGGTCGAGGCGTGAACCGACCCGTACCAATGCGCGGCCCACACCCCATCCGAAGGGTGGCCACCTGCGGGCCAGGACAGCATCGCGGGATCCCATTCCAGACCGATGGCGGCACACAGCTGTTGCAGCTTGCCCGCCGGGTCACGGCGAATATCGGCGGACTCGATCACCACGGGCGCAACGCCCGCTGCGGTTAGGGTATCGTAAAGCTCTTGCTGTTGGATGAACCCGATATCGGCAAGCGAGGGATCATCGTATTTGGCAGAGAAACTGGCGGCTACACGCGCCGGGTGGCGAATGAGAAACACGTTGGTCACATCGGCGATCCAGTCGCGCGGAATGCCGGGGATCATGTGCTGGGACATGTGTTTTTGGTAGAGATGCGGCTTGCCGTCGGGGATCGGGCCTAGCAGCTGATCGACGACACGGGCGGGATCGACGGGCTGGGAGGCGATGATCGCGTCGCGCATCGGGTGATCAAGGCCGGTCTGCGTGAGGTAGGCGGCATAGAACGGTTCATCCATCACCGCGAAATCCGAGCGCGCGCCAAAGGCATACATCAGCGCCGTCGACAGGTTGCGGGGGCCGGACCACATGGCAAGACGCATCGGGGCAGTTCCTTGGGTCGGGCCAATCAGGCGGTTTCGTGGTGGATCAGAGCCTTATACAGCTCTGGAATACGGGTGGTGTCGGTGGCGCTTTCCTGTGCCTGATGGGTGGTTTGAGGGTCAGTCATGGGCGCCTTGCGATTGTTACAGCCACGGACGGGCATTTGTTTCAAAGGCAGGCTAAAGGCGCGGAAAAACGGTGCAAGGCGTAAATTCGGATCAACTGGATGTGACATCACGCGGGGGTGAATTGGCCGTGTGCAGGACAATGGGCCAAGGTGGGCACGTTGAAATGAGGGGGGTATCCCAATGACGTCGCGGAAAAGAACCATCAAGGCCGGTGCGCTGGCGATCCTGATTGCGGTCGGGTTCGGTGTCGAAGTCAATCAGGCAAAGGCGGCGGGCACCGAAACGCTGACGGTCGCGGGCGGCTGTTTCTGGTGCGTCGAGGCCGATTTTGAGAAGGTGGACGGCGTCAAGGAGGTGGTGTCGGGCTATACCGGCGGCACGGTGAAAAACCCCACCTACAAGCACGTCGTGGGTGGTGGCACCGGGCATTACGAGGCGGTCGAGATCATCTACGATCCGGCCAAGGTATCGGCACGGCAGCTGTATGATCTGTTTTTCCGGTCGGTCGATCCGACCGATGCCGGCGGGCAGTTCTGTGACCGGGGGGACAGCTATCGCACGGCGATTTTCGTCTCTGATCCGGCGGAAAAGACGGCTGCAAGCGCGGCAAAGGCCGAGGCCGAAAAGGCGCTTGGCCAGAAGATCGTGACGCCGATCCTTGAGGCCGGGCCGTTTTACGAGGCCGAAGCGTATCACCAGGATTACTACAAGGGAGAAAAGCTGATCCTGACGCGGTTCGGACCGAAATCGCAGGCCGCGGCCTATGACAGGTATCGCACGGCCTGCGGGCGGGACGCCCGGGTAAAGGCGTTGTGGGGGCAGGCCGCGCCGTTTGTGAATTGAACCGCGATTACCCCACCTTGCAGGCCGACAGAACCGCCATGTTGAGGATGTCGCTGGCGGTTGCGTTGGTCGAACAGATCTGAATGGACTTGTCGAGACCGGCAAGGATCGGGCCGATCACGGTGGCGCCTGCCATTTCCTGCATCAGCTTGACCGAAATCGACGCCGAATGCCGGGCCGGGACCACAAGGATGTTGGCCGGGCCTGAGAGGCGCTGAAAGGGGTATGCCTCTTGGGCGCGGGGGTTGAGGGCCACATCGACGGTCATTTCGCCCTCGTATTCGAAATCCACGCCGCGACGCGCCAGCACATCGGGGGCGAGGTGCATTTTCTCGGCGCGTTCGGAGCGGGGATAGCCGAATGTCGAGAAGCTGACAAAGGCGACACGGGGTTCAAGCCCCAGATGGCGGGCGACACCGGCGGCACGGGTGGCGATATTGGCGAGATCCTCTTCGTTGGGCCATTCATGCACCAACGTGTCCGAGATCAGCACGATGCGCCCCTTGTGCAGAAGCGCGGTGACACCGGCGACGCCATGCGCGGTATCGGCATCGAACACGTGGTTGATGCCTTCGAGCACATGGGCGGATTTGCGGGTAGCGCCGGTGACCAGACCGTCGCCATGGCCATGGGCCAGCATCAGCGCCGAGAACACGTGACGGTCCCGGGCGGCCATGCGGTGAATGTCCTGCCGGTCATGGCCCTTGCGTTGCAGGCGGGCGTAGAGAAACTCCTTGTACTCGTCCAGACGGTCGCTTTTGGCGGCGTTGGTGACTTCTATCTCGCGGACGGCATCGCCGAGGCCAGCCGCCTCGAGCTTGGCTTTCACGTCATCGTCGCGGCCCACGACGATCGCCTTGCCAAGACCCGACCGCTGATATTGCACGGCGGCGCGCAGCACGCGGGGATCGTCGCCTTCGGCAAAGATCATGCGGGCCTGGGCGTTGCGGGCGCGGGCGTTGATCGAGCGCAGGATCGATGCGGTGGGATCCATGCGGGCGGCAAGCGACTGCTCATAGGCGTCCAGATCGACGATGGGACGGCGGGCGGCGCCGGTGCGCATGCACGCCTTGGCCACGGCGGGCGGAACGGTGTGGATCAGACGTGGATCGAAGGGCGTGGGAATGATGTAATCGCGCCCGAAGCTGAGCTTGCGGCCATAGGCCATGGCGACCTCGTCGGGGACATCGGCGCGGGCCAGTTCGGCAAGCGCCTCGGCGCAGGCGATCTTCATCTCATCGTTGATGGCGCGGGCATGCACATCGAGCGCGCCACGAAAGAGATAGGGGAAGCCCAGCACGTTGTTGACCTGATTGGGATAATCCGACCGGCCGGTGGCGACGATGGCGTCAACACGCACCTCGTGGGCCTCTTCGGGGGTGATTTCGGGATCGGGGTTGGCCATGGCGAAGATCACCGGATTATCAGCCATCGACGCGACCATGTCCTGCGTTACCGCGCCCTTGACCGACACGCCGATGAACACGTCGGCGCCTTTCATGGCCTCTTCGAGGGTGCGCAGGTCGGTTTTGACGGCATGGGCCGATTTCCATTGGTTCATGCCGTCGGTGCGGCCCTGATAGATCACGCCCTTGGTATCGCAGGCGATGCAGTTTTCGGGACGCGCGCCCATGGATTTCAGCAATTCGATACAGGCGATGCCCGCTGCACCAGCGCCGTTCAGCACGATGCGACACTCTTCCAGTTTCTTGCCCGAGATATGCAGCGCGTTGATGAGACCGGCGGCACAGATCACGGCGGTGCCGTGCTGATCATCGTGGAAAACGGGAATATCCATTTCCTCTTTCAGGCGCTGCTCGATGATGAAACATTCCGGCGCCTTGATGTCCTCAAGGTTGATCCCGCCAAAGGTTGGCCCCATCAGCCGGACCGCCTTGCAGAATTCATCCGGGTCCTCTGTATCAAGCTCGATGTCGATCGAATTCACGTCGGCGAACCGTTTGAACAGCACCGACTTGCCCTCCATCACCGGTTTCGACGCCAGCGCACCAAGGTTGCCCAAGCCCAAAACAGCAGTGCCGTTGGAAATCACCGCGACCATATTGCCCTTGTTGGTATAGTCATATGCCAGTTCGGGATTTTCGGCGATCGCTTCACAGGGAACGGCAACAC
>JALQUE010000245.1 GCA_023260815.1 Roseovarius sp. | reverse complement strand
CCCGAGTCGCCGCCGATCCCGCCGACTTCTGCATCCAGCCGCAGTCTTTCCGCCCCGCCCAGAAGATTGCGGTGCAGCCAGAACCCCGACAGGGTCACACCTTCCAGCGACGACACTTCGGCACCGATCCCGATCCGCCGTGGGCGCTCGTCGGCGACCTGCACCTCGATATCCAGCGTGTCACCCGGTCCGATCTCCTCGGCCTCCTGCAAGGCGACCGACTGGAATGTGCCGGTCCGGCGCAGCCGCTCACCGGCATCGCTCACCTCGTCGGGGGAATACACCTCGCCACTGGGCAGGCCCGCGATCTGCCGGATGCGCTCGGGGCGCACGCGCCCGGTTTGCGTGACGATCAGATCGCCAAACCTCAGGCGGGGGCCAGGCCGCAGCCGGATATCGGCGGCCAGCATGGCGCTGTCGTGGTTGGCGATGATGGTCTGGCTGTCCTGATCGGCCTTGGCATGGCCAACCTCCCTCCAGCCCCGGATCGCGGCTCTGGACGCCTGCTCGATCATCGTGGCCTCGGCGATCTTGCCCACGGCAAAGCCCTCGGGCAGCTCGGTGCCCGGTGCCAGCGGCGTGACCGAGGCTTGCGAGAAGGTGAATTTCGGACCGGCCCGCACCGTGATCGTGATGCTGTCGATCCGCTCGATCCGGCTCAGCGGGTCGATTTCGGCGGCCTCCCGGCCATCGACGCTGATCCGCACATCTCCACCATAAAGTCCCGCGCCGTACAGCACACTGATCATGCGCGCGTAATCGGCTCTGGCCGCCGCCAACAGGTCTTGCGGGGTCGGGGCCTCGTCACGACGCGCGGCCCCCAGCACCAGCGATGCCGCTTGCAGCTGCCGGGTCAGCTTTTCCGGCGCGCCGGGGGCTTGCAATGCCAATTCGGTGGCCCAACCCGCCTGCGCCGACAGCATCGCCGCCAGCAGCACGGGCGCCCACCTGCGGCCCTTGAAAAATGATTCGAACAAAAGTCAGCTCCGTTACTGACCGGCAGTTTACCCCAACTGTCGCGCTCTGCGACCCAATAGGACGGGCAGGGCGCCCGGATGCCGTCAGATCGCTTTTTTCGACTGCGCGAGTTCGGTTTCCAGCGCCCGTTCCACCGCCCCGCGCGGCTTCGTGAACCGTGCCAGAAGGTCATACAGAACCGGGGTCACCACCAGCATCATCGCCGTTGCAAACAGCAGCCCCGCGATAATGACGGTGCCGATGGCATTCCGGCTTTCCGCGCCCGCACCCGTCGCCAGAACCAGCGGCAGCGCGCCCAGCACCGTGGACACCACCGTCATCACGATCGGCCGCAACCGCAGCACCGAGGCCTGCAGCACCGCCTCGCGAATGTCCTTGCCTTCGTCGCGCAGCTGGTTGGCGAATTCCACGATCAGGATCCCGTTCTTGGCCACCAGCCCGATCAGCAGGATTATGCCGATCTGACTGTAGACATTGATCGACAGCCCCGTCAGCGCCATCGCGTAGATCGCCCCCGCGACACCCGCCGGCACCGTCAGCATGATCGTCACCGGATGGACAAAGCTTTCGAACTGCGCCGCCAGCACCAGAAACACGATCAGGATCGACAACGCAAAGACCAGACCCACCCCCGCCGATGTGTCCTTGAACGTGCGCGACTGCCCCTGATAGCCCAATGCCGCCTCGGCGGGCAGGATCTCGGCCGCCGCGTCCTCGATCCGGGTCAAGACCGTGCCCAGATCGGCGCCCGGCGCCAACGCGCCCGACAACTGGATCGACGGCAGCCGGTCGAACCGGCGCAGCGACGGGGCGGCGGCATTCTCGGTCACCGTCACCAGCGCGCCCAATGGCACCAGCGTCTCTCCATCGCCCGACCGCACGAAGATGTTGTTGATATCCGACGGCGTGCGCCGGTCCTCTTCCTCGGCCTGCGCAATGACCGGATATTCGCGCCCCCGGCTGACAAAGGTCGTCACCTCCCGCGAGGCCAGCATCGTCTGCAGCGTATTGGCCACCGTCTCGACCGAGATCCCCAGATCGTCGGCGCGCTCACGGTCGATGGTCACATCCAGTTGCGGCAGGTTCTGTTCGAAATTGATCTCCGGGTTGACCAGCCCCTCGATGTCTTCGGCCCGCGTGAGCAGCGCCTGCGCCCAGTCCTTGACGTCGTCGAATTCCGGACCGCCGATCACCACCTGAACCGGCGTCGAATTGCCCCTCAGGCCCAACCCGGCAGGCGTCACCGGAAAGCCGCGCGCAATCGTCACCTGGCTCATCTGCGGGATCAGCCGCCGCACCACATCCGACACCGGCACATCCCGCTCGTCCCAGGGCGCCAGCCGGAACACCACGAAACTGCGCCACGCCCGGTTCCCCCAGCCGGTAAAGGTGAACACCGTCTCGACAATGCCCTCGTCGCGCAGCGGCGCAAGGATCGCCTCGACCTGACGCGCCGCCTGATCTGTATAGGCCAGCGTGCTGCCCTGCGGCGCGGTCAGCGGCACAAAGCCCACACCCCTGTCCTCGCGGGGGGCCAGTTCCCTCGGCAGCCCGTCATAGAACAGATACGCCCCAGCCGTCGCCCCGAACGCCAGTGTCAGCACCACCAGCGGCATCCGCAGCGCCCGGCTCAGGATCGCGCTATAGCCCTTCTGCATCCAGCCGCGCGCGGCGTATTCATCGACCACCGCAGCACCCTTGCCGGCCTTCAGCACCTTCGACGCCAGCACCTTCGACGCCAGCGCCGGGCAGGCACTCAGCGCCACGAAGGTCGAGATCGCCACCGTCCCCGCCATCACCCAGCCGAATTCCACGAACAGCTTGCCCACCTGGCCGGGCATGAACGACAGCGGCACGAACACCGCGATCAGCGTGACCGACGTGGCCAGCACCGCGAATGTCACCTGCCGCGCGCCCTTCATGCTTGCCACCAGCGGGGTCTCGCCATTCTCGATCCGGCGCTGGATGTTCTCCAACACCACGATCGCGTCATCCACCACCAGACCAATCGCCAACAGCATCGCCAGCAAGGTCAGCGTGTTGACCGAAAAGCCCCACATCCCGATCAGGATGAAACAGCCCAGCAACGACACCGGAATCGTGATCGCCGGGATCAATGTCGCCCGGACGCTGCGCAGGAACAGCAGGATCACCAACACCACCAGCACCAACGAGATCGACAGCGCCACCACCACCTCGCGGATAGAGGCGCCGACAAACAGCGCATCATCCGAGCCGATGATGATCTCCATGCCCTCGGGCAGGGTCGGGGTCAGCCGGGCCACCTCGGCGCGCACGGCATTCGAGATCTGCAGCGTGTTCGACTGGCTCTGGCGCTGGATCGCCATGCCCACCGCATCGCGCCCGTCACTGCGGGCGATGGTCGTGTCGCTGGCCACCCCCGGCTCCACGCGGGCCACATCGCGCAGCCGCACAGGGTATCCCGCCACGCGGTCCAGCACCACATCGCGGAAATCCTCCACACTGGCCAGCCGGCTGTTCAACCGCACCGATAGCTGCCGGTCGATCGACGTGACCTCACCGGCGGGCAGTTCCACATTGTTGCGCCGCAGCGCGCTTTCCACATCCGCGATGGTCAGCTTGCGCGCCGCAAGCGCGCGCCGGTCCAGCCAGATGCGCACCGCAAAGGCGCGGTCGCCATAGACCCGCACATTGGCCACGCCATCCAGCGTCGCCAGTCGGTCGACCACGAACCGATCCATGTAATCGGTGATCTCGGCGGTGGTCATCCGGTCCGAGGTGACGGCCAGCCGCATCACCGGATCGGCATCCGCATCGGCCTTCTCGACCTGGGGCTGCTCGGCGTCTTCCGGCAGGGTGTCCAGAACCCGGCCCACCGCATCGCGCACGTCATTGGCGGCAATGTCGATATTGCGCCCCGGCTCGAACTCGATGGTGACCTGCGACCGGCCTTGCCGACTTTCCGAGCTGATGGTGCGAATGCCCGCAATCGACGCGATGGCGCCCTCGATCGTCTCGGTGATGTCGGTGTCGATCACCTCGGGGGCGGCCCCGCGATAGGTGGTGGTCACGCTCACCACGGCATTGTCCACATCCGGCAATTCGCGCACCGGCACATCCCGCAGGGCGCTGACGCCGAACACGATCAGCAACAGGCTCGCCACAGCCGCCAGAACGGGCCGGCGGACGGAAAGGTCCGACAGGGTCATGTCTTGTCGCCGTCGGCCGTGCCGGTCTTGGCGCCCAATTCGCTGCTGGTCTTGTCCTGGCCGTCCTTGGCCCCCATCACCTGCACCGCCGCCCCATCGCGCAGCCGTTGCAGCCCGCGCACGATGACCGTCTGGCCGTCGTCCAGACCGCCCAGAACCGCCACCATGCCGTCGCGTCGCTGGCCGGTCTGCACGACAACGCGTCGCGCGGTGCCGTCCTCGACCCGGAACACATAGGTTTCAGCGGCCTGAAAGATCAGCGCCTCCTCCGGGATGACAACGTAATCGGCCTGCGACAGCGTCAGTTCCAGCGACATGAACATGCCAGCGGGCAGGGTGCCTTCGGGATTGGGCACGATGGCGCGGGTGCGGAACGACCGGCTGATGGGGTCTATGCGGTTGTCGACCGCATCGATCTTGCCCTCGAAACGCTGGCCCGGAAAGGCCACGCTCGACGCGGTCACCGTCTGACCCCGGCTGACCTGCGCAAACAGGGTTTCGGGCAGCGCGAATTCCACTTCGATCTCGCTCAGATCGTCCAGCCGCGTGATCATCGTCTGCTGATCGACGCGCGCCCCGGTGTCCACATTCGTCAGGCCCAGGACGCCGCCGAACGGCGCCGTGATCGTCCGTTCCTCAAGCCTTCGGGCGGCACGGTCCAGTTGCGCCATGGCCTCGGCCAGCCGCGCTTGGGCTTCTTCCACCGTCGCCTCGGCCACCGCATTCGTGCGCCGCAGCGATATGGCGCGTTCCACCGCCTGCTGTCGCTCGGTCAGGCGGGCTTCGGCCTCGGTCACGTCTGCCCGGGCGATCTCGTCGTCAAGTCGAACCAGCACGTCACCCTTGCTGACCCGTTCGCCGGGTGTGATGTTCAATTCCACGATCCGCCCATCCGCTTCGGGCACGATCTCCACCGATTGCTTGGCGCGGGTCGTGCCCACCGCCTCCACCGTGGTCGACAGGGTGCGGGTCTCGGCCACCGCCACCTCGACCGGCGAGGGGCGGCTGTCGCGCGCCCGCTCGGGCGCCGCGGTCTCCGCGTCGGTCAGATACCTGATGTAGCCCTCATAGCCACCGTAACCGGCAGCCGCGATAAGGCAGAGGATGAACAGCTGTTTCCAGATCGACAAAGGATGGCTTCCTTGCAAGCGAGCAGCGCGCCGGTCGACGCCTGCTCTGGATTGCTGCGAATCTATATTGGCCGGGGGGAATGACAACTCCCTAAATCCGCACGGGGGCGCGCTTTGCGGGTGATTTGTGTACGGAATGGACACAAATATCCCTCTTTGGCGGATGTTCGTCCCAAACAGGTGTCGGATTGGTACGAACCCTACACAAATCCGTGATGCCGCGCAGAGGCATCCACGTCAGGGTCTGGTTTCCAGCGTTTTCGCGCCGCGCGGCCTCGTTATGGGCGGTCACGCGGCCTTGTCATGCGCCTCAAGCTGCCGCAAGGTTTCGTTCCAAGCCTTTGAAAAGTATTCAAGTTCCGCTTTCAGTCGTCGCGTGTCCCGTGCCCGTGCCGCGGCTTCTGCGCGGCACAGAATATCCCTGACGGCCACGGCACCCACCGTCGCCGCCACACCCGCCACCCGATGTAATTGCATCGCCAGAATGTCGGGATCCGCCTGATCCAGGCTGGCCAGCGCATCGAGCAAGGATGAGGATTCGTCGGTAAGCCCTTGAATAAGTGTTGAAAAGCGTTCTTCAGTCAGGATGGATTTAAGCTGTTTCGTAATCACGGGATCAAGCGTATCGCGGTGCTTTATCGCCGGTTTCTGGCATCTGCCCGCCAGAATGCCCCCCAGTTCGACCATCCGCAATGGCTTGACCCGGACATCGTCCACCCCAGATTTCATCAATGTTTCCCGTGTGTTGGCGTCAATATAGGCCGACAAGGCCACGATCCGGGCTGTCGCGCTGGCGCCGTTGCCCTCGCGAATGCACCGCGTCGCCTCCACCCCATCCATACCGGGCATGTTCACATCCATCACGATCAGGTCGAACGCCGTTGTCTCGGCCAGCGCGACACCGCTCTCTCCGTCACTTGCGTGTGTGACGCTATGCCCTTGTTTTTCAATCATAACTTGCAGGACATACCGGTTTGTCGGGTTGTCTTCGATGACCAGAATCTCCATCGGTTCGACGATCTGCACAGCCGTCCTCTGGTCCTTGGACCGGTCCAAAACGCCGCGCTCCGACGCTGACCGCAGGGGCAACCTGACCCAGAACACGCTTCCTTCCCCCAACAGGCTCTCCACCCCGATCTCCCCGCCCATCAACGTCACCAGACTCCGCGCAATCCCCAGCCCCAACCCGGTCCCGTCAACCCTTTGTCCATCACTCGAGGTGACGCGCACAAAGTCGTCAAAGATCCTGTCCACATCATTGGCAGAGATGCCAACACCCGTATCAGCCACTTGAATTTCAAGGATATTTTCACCGCCCTTGGGCGATCCAACCCATGCCGACTCAATGGATATCTCACCGTTGCGGGTGAATTTTATGGCGTTGGAAAGCAGGTTCAAAACGATCTGATGCAGCCGTTCACGATCGCCCAGAACCTGTCCCACGGGCCGGTCATGCCTGCGCAGGTCAATGCGATTGCCATTGGCCTCCGCCGCCGCGTGAAGGCCCGTCGCGATATCCTCCATCAACCGTTCCACATCGAACACCGTTTCGACCAACGCCGAGGCATCGCCACTCGACCGTGTGATGTCGAGCGCATCGTCGATCTGGTTCAGCAAAACCTGACCCGAGGATTTCATGATATCCGTATACCGTGCCTGTTCCTGCGAAAGGCTGGTACTGTCCAGCAAATCAAGGGTTCCCAGTATGCCATGCAAAGGCGTGCGCATCTCGTGGCTGATCCTGCCCAGAAAATGCGCCTTGGTCCTTTCGCTCAACAAGGCCTTGTCTCGTGCCGCCTGCACCTCGGCCTCCGCTTCCAACCTGTCCGAGATATCGCGGATGAAGCACACGCAGACCTCGTCGCCCGAACGGGCGGCCAGACTGGCCGACAGTTCCACAGACACCAGAGTGCCGTCCTGCCGGCGCGCCACCAGACGGGCGCATCGGTTGGGGCCATCCTGGCAGGAGTTGCGCAGGCGCTCTCCGGTCACGGTACTCAGGCTGCCGTCATCCTCACGGCGCCACATCACCCCACAAATGCTACGTTTTCCGGGGCTTGCGCCAGTGCCGAACGGGCCGAACATTGCCCGAGCGGCATCGTTGGTGTCCACGATCACACCGTCCGGCCGGACGACCAGAATGGCATCTTCCGATGTGTCGAGGATTGTCGAAAGCCGCTTGAGCGTGATCCGATTTTGCAACGCGCGGCGTCGATAAAGCATGTAAAGCCGCCACAGCAACCACATCAGCGTGACCATTGCCGTCACCATGATAAGGCTCATCACCGCCAGTTGCCACAAGGTGCTGGTCAGCGATCCACGTTCGGCTTGGGCCAAGCTTGCCCCGATGGCGATGCCGTCGCTCGACAATCTACGGATCGCCGGGGTCAGGGAATTCGTCGCGTCAAGAAGGGTTTCGCGCGCGTCGATGAAGCCTTGATCGGTGTTGTCGACAAGGACAGCCATCCGGTCCAGCGCGTTTGCGATGAGGGCAAGATGGTCGTCCGTGGATGTTCCGGCAAGTGCTGCGTTATAGGCTGATCCGTTGTTCAACGCGTTTGCGCGGCTATAGAGGATATCAAAGCGTTTTCGGGCACTTGCGATGGTTTCTTCGCTCGGCTCCTGCAGTCTCTCAAGAGCCGAAGCCAGCTTGATCTGATCGACTTCAAGCTGTGACATTGTCCACTGGATGTTGTCGATGCCGGTGCTGCCGTAATGGTCCAGCTTGACAAAGACCTGAACCGCCAGGGCGACGGTCACGATCATGCAGCCCAAAGACACCGTTCCGAACAAGGCGATCTGGGTTCTGCGCCGTCCCAGTCGTTTCAGAGCATTTGGAAAAATGTTCAACTAATTGGTCCGTTCTTGAGAAGACATGCAACTTATCGCGTTACGATGATCCGGTCCAGTTGCCATATGCTGCGCGAATAATACGTCTCATTTCGGAAATTTGGGTTACTATCCCAATCATACACCACCCAAAGCGGCCCCTTCTGGCGCAGAGACATTGCCTCTCCGTTGCGTTCATAGGAGACAAGCGCGCCGCCGGTTCGGATGTCCTGAACCGGGATCGTCACTCGGTAGTCATTGATAGCCGCAAGTTCCAGGGTGCCAGAGGTGATACCGTGATGCTGCAACAGTGTTGCCAGCCAAACCCCGGAAAAGACTTGTTTATCGGGGGTCCACAATGTTGTCGTCTCGAATGAGGCTACAGGAAGGGTCTGCAAATCGGACAGGGTCATGTCGACTTGGCTGTCGTCTTTCAGGCCCGTGGTGTTCTGAGGAGTCATGATGATCGACAGAATGACCGAGCTATCGTCGGCGTATGCCTGTCTTGCGACCATGACCGATACCACAGCGCAAAACAAAAATATCACTGATACTGATTTCACGAGTCTCAAACCTCACACGGTTTCAATTTCCGCTGCGATAGGATAAGGCGCTTTGCCAACAGATCGCCAGCATTTTCCTATGCTTGCGGTCATTCTGCGCATAGACTCCACATATAGGGACTTGCGTTTAACTGGCGTTAACCCCGAGGGTGCAGACTCGTGTCCCTGGACTGCCGATAGGAACCACGGCTCGGAGGAGGGCTCATGCAAAAGCTGTTGCTTGCCGACGACCACGGGCTGGTGCGTGAAACGATCGCCGATTATCTGCGGTCGCAGGGGGGGTATCTTGTCTCGTCTGCCGGGTCGCTTGATGAAGCCATCCAGATTGAGACCGAGCAAGGGCCGCACGACCTTATTCTGTTGGATTATGCCATGCCTGGCATGGACACGCTGGCTGGCATGGCCCGGATGAAAGAGCATGCGGATTGTCCGGTTGCGATCTTGTCGGGGACGGCGTCTGCGGATGTGGCCCGGCGGGCGTTGAGGGCGGGGGCGGCTGGCTTCCTGCCCAAGACACTTGGGCCGGAGATGCTGATCGCAGCGGTTCACGAGATGGTTCAGGGTGGCATTTACCGGCCCCTCGATTTTCTGGCGGAGGCCGAGGGCGCCCCGCCCGAAGTGGCGCTGACGCCAAGAGAACTGGACGTTCTCAAAGGGTTAAGCGAGGGCAAGGCCAATAAGGAAATCGCCCGCGAACTGGAAATCCAGGAAGTCACCGTCAAGCTGCATGTCAAGACATTGTCGCGCAAGCTTCAGGCCAGAAACCGGACACATGCGGCGATGCTGGGGCGCGATCTGGGGCTGGTCTGAGCCGGGTTTCGACGCTGCGGTATCGCGTCGGTTTCACGTCGGTATCGCGTCGGTATCGCGTTGGTGCGCGACGCTTTTCCCATCACGGCGACAGTTGGTCGTCACGGGCACGCAAAAGCCCCGCGCCAGTGGGGCGCGGGGCTTTGATCTGCTGTATCGGACCGTGTGACCGGTCAGGGGTCAGGCCCGGCGGCGACGCCCGCCCGAGCGCCCGCCACGCGCGCCAGCTTCTTTCTCGCCCTCTTTGAGAGGCACCTTGTTGAACCTGATCCACTCGCCGCCATGCGGGTCGTTGTTGGTCAGGAAGTTGGCCGCGCGGATCGCCTCCATCTCCTTGCCGGGGCGCGACTTGGTGGAGCCGAGGCCGAACAGTTGGCAGAAGGTTTCATCATCCATGTCTTCGGGCAGCACGATACCGGCGGCGGCCGCGGCGATCTTGCGGGCCTCGATCTCGGCCTGTTTCACGGGCAATGCCACCGGGTTCATGATGGCGCTGGTCATGCCCGCACCCATGGCCATCGGCAGGAAGGCGTTGTTGATGCCATGACGGTTGGGCAGCCCGAACGAGATGTTCGATGCGCCGCAGGTGGTGTTGACCCCCAATTCCTCGCGCAGGCGACGCACGAGGGTAAAGACCTGAAGGCCCGCCGTGCCCATGGCGCCGATCGGCATCACAAGCGGGTCCACGACGATGTCATGGGCCGGAATGCCGAAATCGGCGGCGCGTTCCACGATCTTCTTGGCCACGG
>JALQUE010000342.1 GCA_023260815.1 Roseovarius sp. | reverse complement strand
CTCTGCAACTCTACAATCCGTCGCTGCGCGGCGCATTGAAGGCGGCAGGCTTCCTGACCCGCGACAGCCGCGTGGTGGAACGCAAGAAGTTCGGTCGCCGCAAGGCGCGTCGGAGCTTCCAGTTCTCCAAGCGCTGAGACGATCCTGCGATTTTTGTCGAAAGGGCCGCCCGGTTGGGTGGCCCTTTTGGATTGGGCGCGGCGGTTAGTATGGGCGGTGCGGCGGGTATGGGCGGTGCGGCCGGTTCAGGTGTCGGGCGCGATGAGGCCGAGGCCGCGCAGGTAGATGCCGATGCCGGTCTCGAGCAGCTCTTCGGGGGCGAAGGGCACGGCGGTGCCGGGGGAATTGCGCGCGAACAGTTCGACCACGCCATGCGACATCGCCCAGACATGCGCGCTGAACATGGCGGCGGGGGGGCGGCGATCCGGGGGAATGTGCTGGCTGAGGTCTTCGGCGGCCTGTTCGATCACCGCGCGGGCGCGGCGCGCGACGAGGGCCAGCTCGGGCGTGCGGTTGACCGACAGCCCGCTTTCGAACATCGCGATGTAATGGCCGGGATAGTGCCGTGCGAAGGCCAGATAGGCGCGGCCCGTGGCCTCGAAGCTGGCGAGCGCCGAGGGCTGGCCGCGATCATAGGCGTCCTGCATCACGTCGGCGAAGATCACATAGCCCTGGCGTGCGGCTTCGGCGATCAGGTCGTCGCGGCCGGCGAAATGGCGATAGACCGCCGCGGGTGTCACCCCGGCCTGTTTGGCCGCTTCGGAGAGGGTGAAGCCCGATGGCCCCTTGGCTTCGATCAGGCGCAGGGCGGCATCGACCAGGGCCTGTTTCAGGTTGCCGTGGTGATAGCCCTGCTTAGGCATTCCAGATATCCGGCCCGCCGCAGACCGAGGTGTCGGGAGAGCCGATGGCGCGGGCATCCTTGCGGGCGTAATCGACATTCAGCAGCAGATGGCGGAGCGTTTCAAGCCGGGCGCGGCGTTTGTCATCCGAGCGCACGATGGTCCAGGGCGCGTGGCTGGTATGGGAGCGGTCCAGCGTTTCCGAGATTGCGGCGGAATATTCATCCCATTTGGCCAGCCCCTCGACGTCGATGCGGCTGAGTTTCCATTGCTTGAGGGGGCTGGCCTCGCGGTCGAGAAAGCGGCGCAGTTGTTCGCCGCGGCCCACGTTGAGCCAGAATTTGAAGAGGTGAATGCCCTCGTCCACCAACATCTTCTCGAAATCGGGCACCTGGTGGAAGAAATGTTCGCGTTGCGCATGGGTGCAGAAGCCGAACACCTTTTCGACCACGCCGCGATTATACCAGCTGCGGTCGAAGAACACCATTTCGCCGCCCGAGGGCAGGTGATCGACATAGCGCTGGAAATACCATTGGCTGCTTTCGACATCCGACGGCTTGGACAGCGCCACGACCCGCGCACCGCGCGGGTTGAGATATTCGCGGAAGCGTTTGATCGTGCCGCCCTTGCCGGCGGCGTCGCGGCCTTCGAAGACGATGGCGATGCGCGCGCCGCTGGATTTCGCCCACGCCTGCAGCTTGACCAGTTCGGTCTGCAGGGCCTCAAGCTCTTTCTCGTAATGCTTGCGCGGCAGGCGTTCGGAATGGGGAAAGCCCGCGTCGATGATGTCGCCTTTTTCGCCCCGGCGGATTGCGTTGCGGATACGCTCGGGGGCGTCGTTGGCATAAAAGGCGCTGATCGCCCCGTCGAATGGCAGCTCCATGAGCCTCTCCCTGCAGGTTCGGGCCACTATGGCCGCTCAATCGCCGGGGTGCAATCCGGCGCGGGCGGCGGCGCGCGTGATGGCGGCGATGACCGCGTCCTCGGCGGCGTGGTGCGGCATGTGGGCGATGCCGGGCAGGCGGGTGAGGCGGGCAGAGGGCACCTGATCGGCGAGCGGCTCGGCGTGGATGCGCAGACCCACGGTGGTGTCTTCGGTGCCGTGGACGATCTCGATCGGGAGGGTGAGCCGCGCGAGCGCGTCTTGCAGGGCGGTGATTTCGTCCAGCAGGTTGGCGCGTTGCAGGGCGTTGGCGCGCAAAGCGTCGCGGCGCAGGGTGAGGGGCGCGCCGACATGGTCGATATAGCCCGGGGGCACGGTGTTCGGCTCGAATATCTCGGATACGGCGCGTTCCACGCGGGCATCACGAACAAAGGCTGTGAGCAGCGGAATGACCACGGGGCCAAGCACGGGATGCGACAGGGTCTTGTAATACAGGCTCAGATCGCTTTTCCAGGGTTTCGCGGGGGCGGCCAGCGGCACGAGGGCCGCGATATGATCCGGGCGGTGGACCGCCCAGGCCAGCGCCACGGCCCCACCATAGGAATGGCCCAGAACGACGGGGCGGTCGATGCCCAGTTGGCGCGCGGCATCCGACAGAAGCGCGGCCTGCTGGCGGATCGTGGCGCCAGTGCGGTTGATGCGGTCGCTATAGCCCAGACCGGGACGGTCGAACACGGTCACACGAAAGCGATCGGCAAGGCGCGGGGCGAGGCTGAAGGTCATGTCGCGCAGATTGCCACTGGCCCCGTGGATCAGCACGACATCCGGTCCGGCGCCCATTGTCACCGCATGCACGCGGTGACCGTTCACATCGAGGATCTGGCCCTGCGGGGGAAATGCCGCCTCGGCGCGGGCCTCGTGCTGGCGGGCGCGGTGCTGGACATAGGCCCATAGAACGACAAGGGCGACAAGGGTTGCGAGGAGGATCTTAGCGGCCAATGGAATGCAGATCGAACGGCGTGGTCTGGTAAATCTGGTTGATCCAGTTGCCATAAAGCAGATGTGCATGGCTGCGCCACCGGTTCTGCGGCGGGCGCGAGGGATCGTCGCCGGGATAGTAGTTGCACGGCACGACAATGGGCGTGCCGCTGGCGACATCCCGGTCGTATTCCTGTTTCAGCGTGTCGCTGTCATATTCCAGATGGTTGAAGATATAGAGCGCGCCGTGGCCGGGATCTTCGACCAGACAGGGGCCGACCTCGTCGCTGTCGAGCAGGATCTTGAGGCCCGGCACGGCGTCGATCTCGGGGCGGCGCATTTCGGTCCAACGGCTGACGGGGATCACGCAATCATCCGAAAACCCGCGCAGATAGGGCGAGGCCGGGTCCATGTTGCGATGCCGGAAGCAGCCGAACGCCTTGTGATCCAGCAGGTGTTTCTGCACCCCGTGGAAATGGTTGATCATCGCCATGCCGCCCCAGCAGACACCGAAGGTGGAATGCACATGGGTCTGTGTCCAGTCAAACACCGTCTGCAGCTCGTCCCAATAGGTGACGTCGGTGAAGTCGAGATGTTCGATGGGCGCGCCGGTTATGATCAAGCCGTCAAACCGCTCGCCGGTTTCCGCCACGTCCGAGAACGGGCGATAGAAGCTTTCCATATGGGCCGCGGCGGTGTTCTTGGTGCGATGCTCGCTCATGCGGATCAGGCTGAATTCGATCTGCAAGGGCGTCGCCCCGATCAGCCGGGCGAATTGGTTCTCGGTCTGGATCTTCTTGGGCATCAGATTCAGCAGGCCGATGCGCAGAGGGCGGATATCCTGCCGTGCGGCCTGATCCTCGGACATGACCATGACGCCTTCGCGCGTAAGCACGTCATAGGCGGGCAGGTCTTCGGGGATCTTGATGGGCATGGTGGATCAGGCTTTCGTCGGGTCAGGTCTAGATAGGGCGTCAGGGGCTACGCTCAAGCGCGGTGGCCACAAGCGCATCAAACGCGTCGGCATCGCGGGTCTCGGCGACCTCGTCGGCGGTGACGGTGATGCCCCATTTGGCCATCGCCTCGTAGCGCGGTTTGCGATGCGCAAGCGCGCGGGCATAGGTCCAGCGGATGAAGGCATCAGGATCAACGTCGTCCGCTTGGCATTTGTTTTCATTGAGATATTGCGCCCACGCCTGATCAAGGAATTCGGGCTGATAGGCCATCGGCTTGGGCGCGCGGTCAAACCGGCGGATGAGCGCCTGGGTGTGCGCCTCGGAGCCTTCGATATAGATCAGCAGGCAATGGCGCGACAGCTCGGTCAGGAGCGGGTCGGCGGGATCGTCGCCATCAACCCATTCACAGATCGACCCGCCCGTGTCGCAGACGAAATTCGGATAGCCATAAAGCCGTTCGGCCCGGTCGATGAAATGGGCGGTGTCCATGAGGGCTGCGATTTCGGCGGTGCGGAATTGCTGCTGGCGGCGGCGGTATTCGTCGATCGGCAAACCGCCCTTGGCCGGATCGCCCGGTTTGCCGAGATAGGTCGAGACAGGGGCGAGGTTGTCGAAGGTGATGTTGGAGCCGATATAGATCGAATCCGTCAACAGCAGATTGCGCAGGAACGGCACCTGCATCGCATGCGCCTTGGCGTTGTCGGCGATCAACTCGCCCATGTAGCGGGTGCCAATGCGGTAATCGATGGAGTAATGAAACCAGTCGCCCGCATCGCGCAGCATGGTGGACAGGTGGGTCTTGCCCAGTCCGGACATCCCATAGAACAACACGCGCTTCTGGGCCGCGTCGCGCCACTCGGAGGCTGATTTATAGATCATGGGGCGTCCTTTCTGCGGGCAAGTGGTAGCCAGCGGCGCAGGGCAGGTCAATGCCAAGCGACGCCCAAGAAAAACCCCGCCCGGTTTCCCGAGCGGGGCATTGCATGCAAAGGGTCCGGCGTCAGTAGTGCCAGCCGACCTTGACGCCAAAGCCGATGGCCGAGTTGTCCGAGAAGGACGAGCGCGCAAACACGCGCGGCGGGCCGGCGGCGATCGGGACGTTGGTGGTGGCATCGCCGATCCAGGTGTAGTTCACACCGGTCGACACCGAGAAATTGTCGGTCTTGTAGCGCGCGCCGACGGTCACGCCGATCTTGCCGCTGGTTGGTCCGAGGTTGGAGACAGGTTTGTTGGAGTCGCCGTCCTCATAGGTCAGCGAGACAGAGCCGCTCCAAGTATCGGTGATGCGGCGGCCGACACCAAGCGTGTAGGTGTAGGTGTCGTCGTCATAGGACAGGAACGGCACGCCCGTCGCGGTGCGGTAGACGAACGGATCGATGGTGAAATCGCTCCAGTCGACCCAACGCACGCCGCCGAACAGCAGGGTATCTTGCGCGATGCCGGTCTGAAACTCGAGGTTGACCGATTGCGGGGTCTCGATCTCGGTTGTGGTTGTCAGAGCCAGGCCGCCCACGGCCAGCCTTTCGGACGTGCGGTGATCCGTGGCGATCTTGGAATTGTAGGTCAGCGAGATGCGCAGCGCGATGTCGGGCCTCTCATACGAGAAACCGGCCAGATAGCCGGTGCCATATCCGGCTTCGCCCGTCACGCTGTAGCCCGACACCACGGGCACGCCGGCGGTTGCCTCGACGCGCTGAACGCGCAGGCCGCCATGCAGGCCGATGCCGTTGTCCATCCGGTAGCGCAGAACGCCCGTCAAGGCGGACGAATCGAGTTCCGCAAAGGTGCTGCGCAGCGGATAGGCGGTTGTTCCCAGATATTTCAGATCGGCGCCGAAGGGCTGATCGAAGATGATCGAATAGCTGAGATTGTCGTTGATCTGCTGCTTCATCGCCGCGCCGAACTGCCAATAGGAACTGGCCACGTCGCCGGATTGAATCCCGCCGACCGAGCCGGATACGGATGGAATGGCGGTGCCGACGCTGATTTCGGCATAGTTGCCGTCTTGAAACAGCGGCGCGATGGACTGACCGGAGCGGTCGATTCCGCCGGCGCTGACGCTGCCGGCTGCCATGCAGAAGGCGATCGCAGGGATCGATGCGTTCTTCATATTGTCAGGTCTCCTCCGAATTTCGGTCATGCTA
>JALQUE010000330.1 GCA_023260815.1 Roseovarius sp. | reverse complement strand
GAACTTCTGATCCTTGTCGGATTTGGCGTGGTGGCAACGATCTTGCGCTTCGCGGATTTCCCGCTTGCGCCACTTCTGATCGGGTTCATCCTTGGCACCATGCTGGAAAACAACTTTGCCCGGGCCATGCAGCTTTATCGTGGCTTCGACTTCGTGCTGGAACGGCCGATGACCCTGGCCCTGTTGGTGCTGGCGCTGATCCTTGTCGTGCTGCCAAGCTATCGCGGATACCGCGCACGCAAGCGCGCCCAAGGCGTGGCAGATGGCGACTGACGGCATGAACGGCCCCTTTGTGGGGTTCGGGTTCTTGATCTGACCAATGTGTTGGCAGGCCCGTTTGCCTGCCAACAACCCGCGCATCTCGGCGCCGAGGTGATCAAGGTCGAAACGGTGGGCCGCGGGGAGCTGGCCCACAACCTTGGTGCCGATCCGGAGCTGTCGGCCATAGGCATGGAAATCAGCTTCCTGGCGCAGAATGTCGGGAAAGCTTCCCTGACGCTCAACCTGAAAGACCCTCGGGGCAAGGACAACCTCATGGGACTCGTCTAAGGCGCAGATGTCTGGGTCGAGAACTACCGCCCCAGTGCGATGGACCGGTTGGGAGCTGGCTACGACACACTCAGGGCAGTCAATCCGAACCTGGTCTATTGCGCGCTTTCCGGCGTCGGACAAAACCGACCCTGGGCGGACCAGCCGGCCGATGATCAGATCGTCCAAGTCGTTTCAAACGTGATGTAGATCACGGACGACGCCCAAAGCGTCCCTTTGCGGGTCGGCTACCCGCTGACCGATACAATAGGAGGATTTACGGAGGCGATGGCGATCTGCTCCGCGTTGCATGCCGAAAACCGGGGCTCTTTTATCGATATCTCCATGCTTTAGTCTGTCTTGGCAACGATAGGATGGGTCGTATCCAACCACTTGATAGGCGGCGTCACCCCCAGCCCGCAAGGCAACGAGAACCCGACCTTGGCCCCTTCAGGTGCGTTTCAATGCGCAAACAGGCTGATCGATATCGCCGCCAACAAAGACGAACAATGGGTTGCCTTGGCCAAGCATCTCGGCGGGGACGACCTGCGGAACCAGAAGACCCGTGCAACGCGCGAAACCCGCCAGACGAACAGGTTATGCCTTCGGGCAGAGTTGGAGACCGTTCTGACAAACCGCACTGCACAGGATTGGACCGACGAGCGTAACGCGATCGACGTTCTGGCCGCGTCCCTTACCGGGCCGGCAACCGCCGTCGCCGCCGTAACATTGTTGGACGTCCGCACCAAGCTTCCATCGCGATTGCGCGACAACATCTTTCTGGTGATTGGCGCGCAGATCGGCAGTACGGTCACCCTGGCTCACTTTGGCGGCGCTTGTCTGCATGGGCGCATTGATCGGCACATGCTCCGGTGGCGTCGACAGATCCTTGCTAAAACACGCGTTCCTGGCTGGATTGTTCACCACGATCGCCAGCTGCATCGTTGCGGCAGTAGGCGCGTATCTGGCGGCCCTATTGATCGGACGGCCGCCCGCCGCGCTGTTTCCTGCGTTCGCGCCGGGCGGGGTCGAGTTGATGGCTGCACTCGCCATCAAAACCGGGCTTGAACCCGCCTTGGTTGCCGCACATTATGTGTTTCGGCTGGTCATTCTTGGAACATTGCTATCCCTCTTTGCCATCCGCTACCGCAATGGCTAACGCAGCCGAGGCGGACCTGCGTGACACGCGCCTGATGTTCCGCTTTGGAGGTGGTCCTTGGCCATGTTCAGGACAGTAAAACAACAGTTTGGCAAACAAGTTATCCGTATCCCGCGCCGGAGCGCGAACGTCTTACGTGGAATGGCATTTCCAGTTTACACAGGCGAGAAAACGGTGGGACGATTTTGCCACGTGGCCCAATGATATCATTTACACTCGGAGGTGCTTTGGTGCCCGGGGGCGGAATCGAACCACCGACACGAGGATTTTCAATCCCAGATTGTGGATGGAATATCAGTCGGTTACGGGCGAAATTTCTGTCAAACCCACCACGGAAAATCAGGTACTTAGTGGCCGATTGTCAAACCATTTGCGGGCCCGAAAAGAGGCTTTTTGCGGATGGTGCGGCGGCGTTTTCCGTTCTGTCAAGCGCTATGATCCGTCGCCGCCAAGGGGTCGCTGTGCACCCTTCCCGGGGGCCTGCGCATGAGCTGGAAGGTCGCCAATCTCTGCGCCGACCGCATCTTCGGCAGCGCCGCGCGCAAGCAGATCATCATGTTCCTAGCCGACAAGGCGAGCGATGACGGCTCGGGCATCTGGTGCTCCAAAGGCACGATCCAGCGCCACACCGAGCTTGGCGAAAGCACGGTCAAGCGCACCATCACCGACTTCCTGCGCGAGGGCATCCTGATCGAGACAGGGCGGCGACCCTGCAAGAACGGTTTCACGGTGATTTACCGGATCGTGCTGGACCGCGTGATGGCGCTGGAAAGCTCGGCTGAGCCCGACGAAGGAACGGGGTCCACAGTGGACCCCGTCCAGCGTGACCCCGGTAGGGGGTCCAGGGTGGACGGGGTACGGGGTCCACGGTGGACCCCAAACCACCCTGAAACCATCCATAAACCACCTACGCGCAAGCGCGCGGAGGCGGCGGTGGATGAACGAGTTGAAGGGATCTGGGCGGCTTATCCGAAGGACCGGCAGCGCGGGAAGGTGGCGAGTCTGAGCGCGATTGCCGAAGCGCTGGCCGAGGGGATCAACCCGGACGACCTGCTGCGCGCCGTGCAGGCCTACGCGACCGAAAGCGCGGGCTTCACCCGCTCGAGGGTCTGTTTTTCAGACAACTGGTTCGCCGCGCGCCGGTGGCAGCGCTTCCTCGATGCGATGGCCGAGGAACGGCATGCGCAGAAGGCGCTGGCCGCTGATCACCACGCCCGGCTTGCGGCCTGGGTCCGCGACCGCAGCCCGATGTGCAAGCACATCACCGCCCCGCAGGTGACGGCGCTGGTGGCGGCGGGGCTGGTGACGGATGGCCAGCTTCGCGCGGCGGGTTTGGTGGGATGAGCGGCGCGTTCTCCGCAAACTGCGCCGCGCATCGCGTCCCGTGCATCACGCTGTCCGGAGCGTGCGCCCTGTCCCGCGTCCCCTGCGCCGCGCCTTCCGCATCGCGCATCGCGTCTTTTGCGCCGCGTTTCCCGCCCCGTGCTGTGCGCATCGCGTTTCCCGTCTCGCGTCCCCTGCACCCCGTCCCGCCCGGCAAACCCATCGAAACGGACTCCAAGCCCCTGCCCCGCCTCCGCTGACGCTGGGAGGCGGGGGGCTTGGAGGAAGTTGGCAAGAAATAGGAACGTAAACTTCACATGCGCCACCATCGTAAACTGACCGACGACGAACGCCGCCAGATCATCGAGGCTCGCGCCGGGGGCACCCCTGCCGCCGTTCTGGCCCACCGCTTCGGCGTCTCGACCCGGACGATCCACAACACGGTGAGCCGGCCCAAAGGCACGCGCCCTCGCCCCACCACGACGATCAGCACCCGCTTGAGCGCGCGCCAACTTGCAGGGTTTCAGGCCGCATTGGCGCGTCGCGGCATCACCGACCAACCCGCCGCCCTGCGCCGCCTGATGGGGGCCGCAGACACCCTGCTGCGCCCGGCAGGTCCGGTCGTGCTGGACCATCTGCAAGCCTGGGGCGCGCAGGTCGCCACCGAAGGCGCTGCGGTCAACCACATCGCCCGCAAGCTGAACGAAGCCAAACTGCGCGGCCGCCCTCTACCCTTCACCGATGACGACATGACCACGATCCGCACCTTCGCCGGGGGCCTGGTCGAATTCGCCGAGGCGTTTCGCATCTTGTGGGAGGCACAGCTGGCCGAGAAGGCGCGCGAAGTGGACAAGGCGTTGGAGGGGTTAGCTGCAAAGGCACCGGAGCCCTAAAGCAGGTCTCGCATCTGCGCCGCCCGCTGTGTCGCATCGCTTGCGAT
>JALQUE010000428.1 GCA_023260815.1 Roseovarius sp. | reverse complement strand
GGACCGCTTGCCCATCCCCCGCGCCCGGACCGCTATGAAGAGATCAACAACTTCTACACAGCGACCGTCTATGAAAAGGGCGCCGAGGTGATCGGGATGCTCAAGCGGCTGGTGGGCGATGACGCCTATGCAGAAGCGGTTCGGCTGTATTTCACCCGCCATGACGGCCAGGCCTGCACGATCGAGGATTGGCTGACCGCCTTTCAGGACGTCACAGGCCGCGACCTGACGCAGTTCAAACGCTGGTACAGTCAGGCCGGCACCCCGCGTCTCAAGGTCACCGAAGATTTCAAGGACGGCACCTATACGCTTCATTTCGAACAGCAAACGCCCCCTACCCCCGGCCAGCCGCAGAAGGCGCCACAGGTCATCCCGATCGCCGTCGGCCTGCTTGGCCCCAATGGCGACGAGATCGTGGAAACCACCGTTCTGGAAATGACGGATGTGCGGCAGAGCTTTTCGTTCGACGGGCTGCCTGCGCGCCCGGTGCCGTCGATCCTCCGGGGCTTTTCCGCGCCAGTGATCCTCGAGCGTGAAACCGACAACACAGAACGCGCCTTTCTGCTGGCCCACGACACCGATCCCTTCAACAAATGGGAGGCCGGCCGCGCACTGGCCCGCGACGGGCTGATCGCCCAGATCCGCGAGGGCGCCGCCCCCGATGCCGCCTATCTGGATGCGGTTCACGCGATGGCCCGCGACGACAGCCTCGATCCCGCGTTCCGCGCCCTGGCGCTTGGCCTGCCCGGTCAGGACGATCTGGCGCAGACCCTCTCGGATCATGGCACGCCCCCCGATCCTCAGGCGATATGGGAGGCGCTGGAAACCTTGCGCCAGGCCCGCGCACAGCATTGTCAGGATCTGGCCACCCGGCTTTACGCACAGTTTCAGGTGACCGACCCCTACCGCCCGGATGCCGACCAATCCGGCGCGCGGGCGCTGGCCAATGCGGCGCTTGGCATGATCAGCCGTCTGGATGGCGGCGCGCAAGCGCAGCGCCAATATGACGGCGCCGACAACATGACCCAGCAACTCGCAGCGCTGTCATGCCTGTTGCAATCCGGCACTGGCGCCCAAGCGGTTCAGCGCTTTTATGATCAATGGCGCCACGATCGGCTGGTGGTGGACAAGTGGTTCATGCTGCAGATCGTCCATGCCGACCCGCAGGACGCCGCCGCCACCGCTGCACGCCTGACGATGCATCCCGATTTCGACATGAAGAACCCCAACCGGTTCCGCGCCACCCTTGGCGCGCTGGCGGCCAATCCGGCAGGATTTCATCATGTCTCGGGCGCGGGATACGAAGTGCTGGCCGAATGGCTGATCCGCCTCGATCCCGTCAACCCGCAGACAACCGCGCGGATGTGTTCGGCCTTCGAGACCTGGAAACGCTATGATCCCGCGCGCCAGCGCATGATCATCGAACAACTCGACCGGATCCTGGAGACCCCCGATCTCAGCCGCGACACCACCGAGATGGTCAGCCGCATTCGCGGCGCCTGAAACCCGGCTCAGTCGCGGGTGGCGACGCTGATCGCCGAGGCGGGTCGCAGGCGCGGGCGCACGCTGCCAAGCGGCTTGCAATAGCTTTGCGCCCGGGTCCAGCGCATCATGTCGCTGCGCTTGCCGCTGTTGTGCAACGGCCCCCAGTCGGCGGCCACTCCGCGCATTCCACGCGACACGACACCGTCGCGCGACACGGTGTGCGTCATGATCCGGATCGCGCAGCTCAGGTTGTCCGGCCCGTGTTTGAGCGCGGCACCGCTGCCCGCCCGGCAGCCATAGCCGCGCGCCGTCGCCGGCAGGATCTGCAACAGACCATACCATCTGTCGCCCCCGCCCACCGCCTGCACCCGAAAGGTGCTTTCATGCTTGGCCAGAGCCGATAGGAAGCCCACCCAGAACGCCCGGCGCTTGTCAGAGGTTGCCAGCGGATAGGCCGGGCACCAGTCGCCGATGTCTTCGGGCACCATCGCGGCCAACGGCTTGCCATGATGCTTGAGCGCCGACAGTGCGGACCGCGTCCACAAAAGCGACCCCGGCACATGTTCCCACCGGGTGCGCGGGATATTGCCGTCGCGATCGGGCACACTCAGCAGTCTATCCGCGCGCTCCGACTCGGCCCGCGCAGGACAGCTAAACACCAGCATGGCAACGAAAAATATGGCAACATATCGCAGCATCGCGGCAGTTTGGCCGGATCGGCGAAAATAATCAATCTCGCCACGCGCCTGCAATTCTCCCCGGGTTCTCCGCAAGCTTGCCCACTTTTAGCCGGATTGCGCGCGCAGGGTCCGGCTTGGGGCGAAACCAAGAGCAACCGGAGCGTTCATGCCGTTCATGTCCAGATCACCCAAGGATCACACGTCACCCGACGGAAAAGCTGCCAGCGCGCCGGATGGATTTCTGGGAGGGGCGCTGTCGCGCCTGCGCCGCAAAACCGAGCCCGATCTGGACGAATTGATGAAGCGGATCATTCTGCCCTCGCTGCCCGTCAGCGACGAGGAAATGGCCCGAGCGACGCATCAGGACCTGGGACTGAAGCTGGCCCGTCAGGACTTGTGGGAGGATCTGGCCGACCGGATCGAATACGCCGACGAATCACGGCTTGCCACACCGGGCGGCGAATCCGCCTCGCTGCTGCTGGCCTTCGGGGCGCGCAGCGATCTGGTCGCCGCGGCCGAAGACGCCATTCATGACGGGGTGCATCCCGACATGTCCGGCATGGAGGCGATGGAAGACATCCTGCTGGATCATCACGGGCGACACGCCCTTGCCCTTATTGTTGCGCTGTCGCATTTCGATATCGGATGGGCCCTTCAGACCGCGACCACTTCGGGCGACCTGCCCTCCGGTCCCGATACATCCGACCGGATCGACGCCCATTTTCAACGGGCCGCCGATCTTCTGGCACCCTATGATCCGCAGGAACGCGACGCGCCCTCTCTGGCGGCGGCCAAATGCGCGCTTCTGGCGACGCAGCGCCACCCCGACCGCCGGGTCGCGGATGATTACGAAAAACTGATCACCCTCGACCCCGATTGTCCGCGCCACATGCGCGCGCTCGGGTTTCATCTGCTGCCGCGCTATTACGGCACGTATGACCAGCTCGAGCTTGAGGCCCGCCGCACAGCAGCCCGAACCGGCGATGTCTGGGGATCCGGCGGCTATACTTGGGTATATCTCGATGCGTTGGCAACCGATGACGCCGCCCTGATCCGGCTGGATGCGGAGTACTTCATCGAAGGCCTGGACCATATTCTGGGCATCAAGCGCGACCAGCACGTGACCAATCAACTTGCGGCTTTCTGCGCGATCACCATGGCGCCCGACCGTCCACGCCTCGCCCCCCTGCCCCCGGGCAGCGATGACACCCGCGCGCGCCTGCATGAGTATCTTGACCTTATCCTGTCGAAGCACCTTACGGAACTGCACCCGCTGGTCTGGTCGCAAACCCTTGTCTCGCCGGGCCTGACCCCGGCCCTTCCGTCCCGACGGGTGCTGGTGACCAAGGGCAGACAGGCCGCGTTGCGCGCCATCGCCCTGCGCTTCGCCCATGAGATTGCCGACGGCAAAACCATCGCCTTCTCGTCCTCGGGCATGTACCGGCTTCCGGCACTCTGATCCAAGACACCGCCACCGGCCATCCGCCCTTGCCCACCGACCGGGCTTGGCCTAGAACGCCTGCGTCACGACCGATGGAGGCATGTCGATGCTGGACCTGACTTTCGAACCCCCGAAGCCCAAGGTGATCGCCGGGGCCAAGCATGACTGGGAACTGGTCATCGGGATGGAGGTGCATGCCCAGGTGGCCTCGAAGGCCAAGCTGTTTTCCGGCGCCTCCACCGAATTCGGCGCCGAGCCGAATTCGAACGTGTCCTTCGTGGACGCGGCGATGCCGGGGATGCTGCCGGTCATAAATGAATTCTGCATCGAACAGGCGGTGCGCACCGGGCTTGGCCTGAAGGCCAGGATCAACCTGTGGTCCGCCTTCGATCGCAAGAACTATTTCTATCCCGACCTGCCCCAGGGCTACCAGATCAGCCAGCTCTATCATCCGCTCGTGGGCGAGGGGGAAATCCT
>JALQUE010000416.1 GCA_023260815.1 Roseovarius sp. | reverse complement strand
CCTATGACGAGGCGCTGGCAACCGTGAATGACACCAATTTCGGCCTGACCTCGGGGATCGTCACGAAAAACCTGGCTCGCGCCACCCATTTCCGCCGCAACGCGCGCACCGGCGTTGTCACCGTCAACCTGCCCACCGCCGGCACCGACTATCACGTGCCCTTCGGCGGGCGTGGCGACAGCTCTTACGGCCCGCGCGAACAGGGCATCCACGCGCGCGAGTTCTACACCACCGTCAAGACGGCCTATATCGCCGCCGGCACACCGGAGTAAGCACCGTGGGATATCGTATCGACTGCTTGCAATACGCCAACTGGTCCGAAAAGATCTTCCGCCAGATGCGCGAAGGCGGCGTCGATGCGGTTCATGTCACCATCGCCTATCATGAGAATTTCCGCGAAACCGTCCTCAATATCGAGAAATGGAACCGCTGGTTCGAACAATTCCCCGATCTGATCTTTCACGGGGAATGGGCCAGCGACGTGGCCCGCGCACGCGACACCGGGCGCACAGCGATCTTCTTCGGCTTCCAGAACCCCAGCCCCATCGAGGACGATATCGGACTGGTCGAGGTGCTGCACAAGCTGGGCGCGCGCTTCATGCAGCTCAGCTACAACAACCAGTCGCTTCTGGCCACCGGCTGCTACGAGGCCGAAGACCCCGGCATCACCCGCATGGGCCGTCAGGTCATCAAGGAGATGAACCGCGTCGGCATGGTCGTCGACATGAGCCATTCCGCCGACCGCTCCACCATCGAGGCCGCCGAGATCTCGGAACGGCCCATCACCATCACCCACGCCAATCTGCACTCATGGCAGCCCGCCCTGCGCAACAAACGTGACGACGTGGTGCGCGCGGTCGTCGACAACGGCGGAATGATGGGGTTTTCGCTCTATCCCCACCACCTTCAGGGCAAGTCCGACTGCACGGTCGACAGCTTCTGCCAGATGATCGCCACCGCCGCCGACCGCTTCGGCGTGCAGCATTTCGGCATCGGCAGCGATCTGTGTCAGGACCAGCCCGACAGCATCGTGGAATGGATGCGCGTTGGTCGCTGGACCAAGGAAATCGACTATGGCGAAGGCTCGGCCACGGCGCCCGGCTTTCCACCCCAGCCCGAGTGGTTCCGCGACAACCGCGATTTCGGCAACATCGAAGACGGCCTGCGCCGCGCCGGGTTCAACGACACCGAGGTGGCGGGCCTGATGGGCGACAACTGGCTGCGCTTTTTCGAACAGAACTTCACCCCGGCAGACACACAGCCGGACACATAAGGGCCCAAGCGCCCACCCCAAGGATATTCGCAGGGAGAAAAGAATGTCCGATATCACACACAAGAATACCGCCTCCAGTGGCGGACTTCACCACATCAACAAGCCTCTCTTCGCCATCACCGGCGGCTTCATCGCGCTGTTCTGCCTGATCGCGCTTTATGACCTCGACCTGTTGTCGCGCATGGTCGATGCCAGCTTTGCCTTTTCGGCCAAGTATTTCGGCCTCTACTGGCAGCTTCTCCTGCTGGGAACCTTCCTCATGGGGCTGGTTCTGGTGGTGCTGCCTGGCAGCAAGGCCATCATGGGCGGGCTCGACCGGCCCGAGTTTCCGCTGTTCCAGTGGGGCGCGATGATCATGTGTACCCTTCTGGCAGGCGGCGGCGTGTTCTGGGCCGCAAGCGAGCCGATGGCGCATTTCCTGTCCTCGCCACCGCATTTCGGGGCCGAGGCCGCGACACCCGACGCCGTCAACCCGGCGCTGGCGCAAAGCTTCATGCATTGGGGTTTTCTGGCCTGGGCGATCCTTGGTGCCCTGACCACGGTGATGCTGATGCATTACCACTACGAAAAGGGCCTCCCGCTGTCGCCGCGCACGCTGTTGTATCCGGTGTTCGGCGACAAGGCGATCAACGGCCCGATTGGCCTCATTGCGGATGCGTCCTGCATCATCGCCGTTGTGGCGGGCACCGTTGGCCCCATCGGCTTTCTGGGCCTGCAGGTCAGCTATGGCCTGGGCGCCCTGTTCGGTCTTCCCGATACGTTCGCCACTCAGGCGGTCGTGATCCTCGGGCTGGTCGCGATCTACACGATCTCGGCGATGACCGGCCTGTCCAAGGGCATCCAGATCCTCAGCCGGTTCAACGTGATCCTTGCCGGGATTCTGCTGGTGTTCATGCTGATCGCCGGTCCCACGATGTTCATCCTCAAGGGCTTTGTCGGCGGCTTCACCACCTACCTGACCGACTTCTTCGGGATGGCGCTTTATCGCGGTGATTCCGGCCTCTTTGGCGAACCGGGTTGGCTGGGATGGTGGACCGTGTTCTTCTGGGGCTGGTTCCTTGGCTACGGCCCGCTGATGGCGATGTTCATCGCGCGCGTATCGCGTGGCCGCTCGATCCGGTCGATCATCGTCATGCTGTCGATCGTGGCGCCCATCGTGACCGCGTTCTGGTTCACCATCGTGGGCGGTACCGGCCTCAGCCAGGAACTGACCAACCCCGGCTCGGTCTCGACCGCGTTCGAGGGCTTCAACCTGCCCGCCGCCCTTCTGGCGATCACCCAGCAATTGCCGATGGGCTTCATCGTATCGATCCTGTTCCTGATCCTGACCACGGTCTTCGTGGCCACGACGGGCGATTCGATGACCTATGTGATCTCGGTCGCCATGTCCTCCGAGGACAAGCCCGCCCTGCCGGTGCGCATGTTCTGGGGCGCGGCCATGGGCGCGATGGCGCTGATCCTGATCTACACAGGGTCGGGCGGCATCGGCAAATTGCAAAGCTTCATCGTCGTCACCGCCGTGCCGGTGTCGCTGGTGCTGCTGCCCTCGCTGTGGGACGCTTTGCGCATCACCCTTGCCAAGGGCCGCGGCGACGCATGATAAAAAAAGGGCGGTCCGCTGGCCGGGCCGCCCTAACATCTGATATCACAAGACCGGAGGAGCCCCATGTACCAGCCTGATACGCAGCCCATCGCCCCCCGGCATCCCGATGTCGTCATGCGGCTTGACCGGCTCGGCTCCTTTCATCAATCCCGCGTCAGTTTCATGCGCATCCTGTTGCGCCGCCTGCAATCCGACGGCTGGCGCTTCGACCGCGCACTGTTCGACATCGATGCGCGCGGCGTGGGCCGGGCCGTCTATACCGCCCACGGCCCCGATCGCAGCTATTCGCTTGTCGCCTTTGCCAACGACCTGCCCCCCGAAAAACGCTCGGACCGGGTGATCGCCACCGAATGGGACGCGACGTTCACGCTTTTTGACGGCGTGCCCGACACCGCCGATCTGGACCGCCTGCACGCCAACGTGCCCCGCCAAGAGGCCGGCCGCGTGTCCGAAAAAGAGCTTTCTCTCAGTCGCGCCAACCGCTCTGTGCGGCTTTGGGATCACGTGGTGGACAGCCTCGCCTCGGGTCAGCAGCCCGACGCCGCCCGCGTGGCCGATGTGGGCTATCTCATGCGCACCACCGCCGTTTACGGCTCGGGCAAGTTCGGTGCGGCGGACCGTGAACAAACCGCAGACCGCCCCGAATGTCAGGCTCCCTTCCAGATCGAAATGCTGTCGGTCTACCTCACCCGCGCCTTCGTGATGGACCTTGTGGAACACATGGCCCGGATGCGTGCGCCCGACACCGCCGTGCCCCTCGACCCCGATCTGCGCCGCCGCTTTGGCATCGGCAATTCCACCGGGCTTGGCATGGCGCCGTTTCTGGTGACCCATCCCGCGCTGCTCAACAATTGGATCGCCACCCGCGAAGAGGCGCTGGCCCGCATCCGCAGCCTGCCCCGCGCCACTGCAGATGAGGCCGACACCCTGCGCCGCTTTGCGATCCGCGCACATATTCACGCCGGCGACTGGCAATCAGATCACCCTGTGCAGATCGCCAAGCTGAACGCGTTGCGCGCCGACATGGCGGCCCTTCTGGCCCATCTCGACACCGCCGACCTGCAAACGGATCAACCGTGGAACCGGCTTTGGCTTTGGGCGGAAGGCGCGCTGTCGCTCGAAGGTCAGGAACTTCTGGCCTCGTTGCTGCTCGAACCTTACCCGCGTCTGGTCGATCCGCTGGCCTGCTGCATGGCCGCCGACGAGACCGCGACATGGCGCATCGACGGCGCAATGCGCACCGACCGCCTGCGCGCGCTGATGCAGGACATCTACGGCTGGGCGCTTGGCATCGACTGGACCAGCCCCGCAGCACAAGCCCGCGTCTGGTACACCTCCGAAGCCAAGCTCGAACCCCGCCTTGGCGAACGCTTCGACGAGCCGATCGAACCCTATGAACAACCTCTCTGCCCCGGCCGCGACGCCGCGCGCCTCTGGGCCGATCTGGCCGAAGCGCCGGATGATACTGTGGCGGGCTTCCTCATGCGCCATCCTCAGCATCGTCACATCGTGCGCCGCGCCCAGATCGCCGCGCGCCTGCCCTATGCCGAGATCCGGGACAACACGATCGACGCCGCCATGATGCCGATCGACATGCTGCGCCTGAAACTCAGCTTCTTCGGCGCCTGCCATTTCGATCCCCGCTCGGACCGCTGGCTGCGCATCAACATGTATCAGCACGCGCCCTTCCCGCACGAATTGGGCGACCGCTCGGGCGATGACTGGGCCTATCCCTTTCTGGCCACGGCCGCCGAATGACCTGGTCGCTGAACGAGATCGAGGCACTGTCGCGCAAGGCCGCGCGCGGCGCGGGCCTCAGCTGGGGTCTGGCCGAAGAGGCCGGCAAGGCCGCCCGCTGGCTGGTGGCGCAGGGCTTGCCCGGCCCGCAGGTTCTGGCCGATCTGCTGACGCGCAACGATGGCAAGGACTACGAAACGCTCTGCCCCCATGACGACGACGGCGGCCACTGGACGGCGCGCGGCGGCACGCTTTGCCCGCTGATTTCCGGCGCGGCCCTCTGCGATCATGCCTCCCGGCTGGCGGCGGGCGAGGCGCTGCATCTGGGGCGCACCGCAAGCCCGATGCTGCTGCTGCCCTATCTTGACGCCGCAGCCCGGATCGCCGGACGCGAAGTCACCGTGTCATGGGCGGGTGTAACGCTCACCTGTGGCACGCCCGATGGCATGCCCACCGACATGGCCCCGGATCTGACCACCGATATGGTTGACGCCGTGTCGATCCACCCCGGGAACCGCTGCGATACCGATGCCATACCGCCCACCACACGCGGCGACATCCCCGAAACCACGGCGCGCACACTCGATGCCTTCGCGCAACGCACCTATGCCCCGGAAACCGAGGCAAGCCGCCTTGCGGGCGCGGGCGCGGGCCTTACCGACAACGACTAGGCGCGCGCCCCTATCCCCCTCAGAACTGCCAAAGCGCCGGGATGAACCGATAGGCGTCGCCGTCGCGCTGCACATGCCCCACGCCGGGGAACGGGAAGTGATACCCCAGCAGCGCGATCCGGTCCTCGGCGGCCATATCCAGCAGCCGCTTGCGCGTGGCGACCGTCTGTTCGCCATCGGCGTCAAAGCCGTTATACCAGTCGGGATGCGCGAAATTCGTATAGGCGTGGCTCATCGAATCCCCAAGCGCGATCAACGAGCGGTCGCCGCTATCCACCCGCAGGCTCATATGCCCCGGCGTATGACCCGGCGTGTCGAACATGGTCAGCCCCGGCACCACCTCGTGCCCGTCCTGCACCAGCGTCCATTCCACACCCTCGGTTTCGATGGAATTGACCGCGCCGACGACGAATTGCTGCATTTCCGGCTCGACCCGGTCCACCAGACCATCCTGCATCCAGAAGTCATGTTCGGCCTCGCCCATCAGATGCTCGGCATCCGGCAGGATCGGCTCTTCGAAATCGTCGATGATCCCCCAGATATGATCGGGATGCGCATGGGTGATGACCACATGGGTGATCTCGGACGGATCGATGCCCGCACGGTCCAGATTGCCCATCAGGCGCCCCGCCGTGTCGGCCATGAACCGGCTGCCGGATCCGACATCGACCAGCACCTTGGCGTCACCGATTTCCACATAAAGGTGATTGGTGTGCGAATAGCCCAGCTCAGGCGACAGGAAATGACGTTTGAGAAACGCCTGCACCTCGGCAGGATCGGCATTGATGCCCAGCCCGTCAGTGGGCAGCCGGAAATATCCGTCCGAGACCACGGTCAGCCGGGCATCCCCCACCGAAAAGCTGAAATGCGACGGGTTGCCCCCCTGCGGCGCACCAAGCTCAGCTCGAGCAGCGGCGGCAGGCAGGGCAAAGGCGGGGGCCGCGGCGGCCATCTTCAGCAGATCGCGGCGCGTGGGTTTGAGCAAAGTCATGTGGATCCTCCCTTGGTTCGGCCCAAGGATACTGGCCACACGGCGCAACGCAACACGTTTCATGAATATGACAGATGATACCGCGACGGGCCGCCGGTGTCCGGACGGGGCGCCATGCGGCCACGGGTCAGCTCATCTCCTGCAACCGCGCCACATAGCGCGCCAGCGTGTCGATCTCGAGGTTGACCGCATCGCCCACCGCCGACTGTCCCCATGTGGTCGATTGCTTTGTATGCGGGATGAAATTGATCCCGAACGTGCAGCCCTCCACCTCGTTCACGGTCAACGATGTGCCATTCAGCGCAACCGACCCCTTGGGCGCGATGAATTTCGCCAGCCCTTGCGGAGCGCGCAAGGTGACGCGGGTGCTGTCGCCCTCATCCCGGACCGCCACGATTTCGGCCAGCCCGTCGACATGGCCCGACACGATATGTCCGCCCAACTCGTCACCGACCTTCAGCGCGCGTTCCAGATTGATCCGGTGCCCCTCGATCCAGCCTTGGACGTTGGTCTTGGACACGGTCTCGGCGCTGATATCCACGTCGAACCAGTCCGCCCCCTTGTCCACCACCGTCAGGCAGACCCCGTCACAGGCGATCGACGCACCGATATCGACGCTCTGCATGTCATATCGCGTGCCAATTCTGGCCCGCAGGTCTCCGCGCTTTTCGACGCGGCGCACCTGACCCACATCCGTGATGATCCCCGTGAACATGATGAGCCTCCGATTGGGTTCTGCACCGGACGTAGCCGCGCCAATGGCCACTGGCAAGCCGCGCCTGCAGGGATCGGGCTTAATTTTGCCGAATTTTACCGTTAGGAATGATAGCTGGGTAAAGGTTTCACGGGTAATGATTGCAGGCATGACAGGTAGCGGCCGGACATTTCTGTTTCTTCAGGGGCCTCATGGGCCCTTCTTCTACAGGCTTGCGCAAATGTTGACGCGCACCGGGGCGCAGGTGCTGCGGGTGGGCTTCAACGCAGGCGATCAGGCCTTCTGGCGCGACCGCTCCAACTATATTCCGTTTCTTGGCCGCGCCGAAGACTGGCCCGACACGCTCGCAGGTCTTCTGGCCGACAAGTCCGTGACCGATCTGGTGCTTTACGGCGATACCCGCCCGATCCATGCCCAGGCCGTGACCATCGCCCGTGCTGCGGGCCTGCGCATCCATGTGTTCGAAGAAGGCTACATGCGGCCCTACTGGGTCACGTATGAACGCGGCGGCGTGAACGGCCATTCGCGCTTGATGGACATGACCGTCGACGAGATGCGCAGCGCGCTGGCAAATTCCGACATGGACACCGCCCTGCCCCCCGCCAGTTGGGGCGACATGCGTCAGCATGTGTTCTACGGCGCGCTCTATCATGGCTTCGTGCTGTTGCTGAACAGCCGCTACCGCAATTTCCGCCCCCACCGGGCGCTCGGCGTGGCGCAGGAATTCAACCTCTACCTGCGACGTCTGTTGCTGATGCCCTTTCAGGCAATCGAAAGGCGGATCGCCACACGGCGCATCAAATACGGCGGCTTTCCCTATCACCTCGCCCTTCTGCAACTGGAACATGACGCCTCCTTTCAGGCGCATTCCCCGTTTTCCTCGATGACCGAATTTCTGGACACGGTGATCGCCAGCTTCGCCAAGGGGGCGCCGCGCCATCATCACCTTGTCGTCAAGGCCCATCCGCTCGAGGATGGCCGCGCGCCCATTCGCCGCGAATTGCACAGGCTGGCGCGCGATCATGACGTTGCGGGCCGGGTGCATTACGTCCGCGGCGGCAAGCTGGCGCAGCTTCTCGATGAGGCCCGCAGCGCCGTGACCGTCAATTCCACCGCCGCCCAACAGGTGCTCTGGCGCGGTATTCCCCTCCGGACATTCGGGGCGGCGGTCTATGCGAAACCCGAATTTGTCTCAACCCGGCCGCTCGAAGATTTCTTCGCCGGTGCCGAACGCCCCGACCGGCGTGCCTATGCCGATTATCGTCGTTTTCTTCTGGAAACCAGCCAGGTCGCGGGTGGGTTCTACTCGTCTCGTGGACGGCGGCAATTGCTGCGCCAGACCGTCGACATGATGCTCTCGGACGAGGATCCCTACGATGCCCTGCGCTCGGGGACCGCGGCACCACGGCAACAGTTGCGTGTGGTGACCTGACCCTTTGCAATCACGGCGCTGGATTTTATTCCGGCATTCCGATAGCTTGGCAAAAAAAGAAACTTCGGCAGGCACAAGGTCGAGGAGACCGAGCAGTGAAACTCAGAACCAGTCGCTGGGCGAAAAGTATCGCCCTTGTTATCAGTGTGGCCACAGTATCTTCCTGTGGGATCCTTCCGCGCGTCGGCCCCTCCAAGAACGAAATCTTCGCAGGCTCCGTTCAGCGCGAGGGCGATGCCTTCATCATTTCCGTCAATGACCGCGTCACGCGGGCCACCGCCGTGCAACCCGCCCTCGGCTTTTCCGAGGAATTCCGCAACGCCGGCGTGATGGGCTCCGACACCATACGCCCCGGCGACGTGCTGGGTCTGACGATCTGGGAAAACGTCGATGACGGGCTTCTGGCCGGCGAGGCCGCCAACCAGACCGTCCTGCAAGAAGTGCAGGTCGATGGCTCGGGCTTCATCTTCGTGCCCTATGCAGGCCGCATCCGCGCCGCCGGCAACACCCCGGACGCCATCCGCCGCATCATCACCTCGAAACTCGACGAACAGACCCCGGACCCCCAGGTCGAAGTGCGCCGCCTCGCCGGTGACGGCTCGACCGTGTCGCTGATCGGCTCTGTGGGCGCTCAGGGCGTCTACCCGATCGAACGCCCGACGCGGACGCTTTCGGCAATGCTTGCCAATGCCGGCGGCGTGGTCATCGAACCCGATATCGCCCAGATCACCGTGATCCGCGGCAACATGCGCAGCAAGGTCTGGTTCCAGGATCTGTTCAACGATCCCTCCTTCGATATCGCCCTGCGCGCGGGCGACCGCATCCTTGTGGAACAAGACACCCGCGCCTTTACCGCGCTCGGCGCCACCGGCGCCCAGGCCCGCGTGCCGTTCGAAACCCAGACGCTCAGCGCCGTCGAGGCATTGGCGCAGGTCGGCGGCCTGACCCCCACCGCCGCCGATCCGACCGGCGTTTTCGTGATGCGCAACGAACCCGCCGCCATCGCCAATCAGGTGCTGGCCCGCGACGATCTCATCGGCGCTCAGCGCATGGTCTATGTGCTCGACCTGACCAAACCCAACGGCATGTTCGTCGCCCGCGACTTCTCGATCCGCGATGATGACACGCTCTACGTGACCGAAGCGCCCTTCGCGCAATGGGGCAAGGTCATCTCGGCGCTCACCGGCACGCTTGGCGCGGTCAGCTCGGTCGCGACCTCGGCAGACCTGCTCAGCGGCAACTGATGCCGGCGCCAGATGCGCCAGATCCCGCCGCGTCCGATATGCCGCGGCGGGTTTACCATGTCAACGCGGGCTTCCTGCGCCAACGCCGCCTGCGCCGCATCCTGTCCCTCGCCGGCTACGATCTGCGGCTCGGCTGGCCCGGCCCCTCTGACCTGATCGCCGTCTGGGGCCACAGCCCCTACGCCCCGCGCGGCGAGGCTCTGGCCGCCCGCACCGGCGCCCACCTGATCCGGCTCGAAGACGCCTTCCTGCGCTCGCTGCATCCCGGCCGC
>JALQUE010000396.1 GCA_023260815.1 Roseovarius sp. | reverse complement strand
ACAGGTCCGCCGCCTTTCGCCACAGGCACCGGGATAGCTGTCGGGCCAGGGCAGATCGGGGGCGGGCGCCTGTGCCTTCGCGGTGTCCGACAAGGCGTGCCGGAAGGCTTCGGTCTGTGCCGCTTGCGTCACCGTCACGTGCCACGGCTGCGCATTGCACCACGAGGGCGCGCGCCCCGCCGCCTCCACGATCCGGGAAATCACGTCCCCGGGCACCGGATCGGGCCGGAACGCGCGGCACGAATACCGGTCCCTCAGCAGCCCCAGTAACGTCTCGACCGCATCGGCCATCAGAAAATCCCCATCTCCAGCACGTCCAGATAGAACAGCCCGCCTGCCACCAACAGCATCGCCACCACCAGCAGCGTGATCTTCCACGCCGACCAGGGCCGTTCCCCCTCCACCCGGCCCGTGCGCCCGTTGACGACAAAGCGATAGGTCTCGCCCCGGTACTTGTAGGCCGCAAGCCAGATCGGCAGCAGCACATGCTTGAAGGTCACATCCGACACGTCGGTGCGGACCTCGTGGATGCGCTGCCGGTCGCCGCCGATATCGAACCGCACGTCGCGCGCGATGGCGGCGTCCATGATGCCGCGCGCCTCGGCAAACCCCTCGTCCAACTCCACCGCATAGCCTTCGGCGCGAAACCCGGCCAGATATTCGGGGGTGTACGGCTCCAGCGCCGACAGATCCCACGGCTCCAGCGCATCGGTGAACTCCTTGGGCAGGCTGCGCGAGGCCAGCACCAGCACATCGTCGAAAAACCGCGCCACCTTCCCCGAGGCCGGTCTCCAGCGTACCACGGCCACGCGCGCCTCCTGGGTCTCGCCGTTACGGACGACCATGCGGCTCTCGTAATAGACCGTGCCGCGCTCGCCGGTATAGGCGGATTTGGTGTCGGCGTCGAAGGTCCAGTAGGGCACATAGATACCCTGCATCTTCCGGCCCTTGCGGGCATAGGCCTGCAATCCGTTGGGCGCGAACCACAGCCCGCCCAGCCAATCGGTCATCGCCTTGTGCGCCGCCGCCTCGTTCAGCGCGAAGGGCAACAGCGCCTTTGGCTTGATATGGCGGTGGATGCCTGTATCGGTGACGACGGGCGTGGCGCAGAACGGGCATTCGGCGGCGTGCAGCGTCTCGTCGAACTCGACCTGTGCCGCGCAATTGGAGCAGCTGACGACGCGGGTCTCCTCGATCTCCTGCTCGGACAGATCGGCCCTCAGGGCGCGCTTGAAATCCATCTCGGCGATCGGGCTGGCCCAGGGGCCGGGTTGGGCGATGACATCGGCATGGCCGCAATGATCGCAGACCAACTGTCCCGCGGCGGGATCATAGCGGTAATCGGCCCCGCATTGGTCGCAGGGAAAGCGATGGTCTTGCAGGGGGGCGGCGGGGTCTTGCACGGTCATTCTCTATGCGCTCAGAGGATCTTGTGAAACAGGGTGGGGCTGATCCGCCGCAATGCGCCATCTGCTAGCGCCGTATGACGCCACAGGTTGAACACCGCATGGATCATCGCCGCCGCCAGCAGCACCAGCAACACGGTGCGCGGAACGGGACCGGGCAGGGGGTGGCCAAGCTGTGTCGCCGCCAGCGTCACCGCCGACCACGCCAGCAACAGGTAAAGCCCCCGGCTCATCCAAGGATGGGCCGCACGAAACGCCCCCTCCAGCTTGGGGCCTGGCCCGTTCATCACGCCAAAGACCGCCGCCAGCCCCGCCATCGAAGCCGCCGACACGGCATATCCCCAGTCCAGCAGCGCCACAGCGCCCGGGCCAGCGGCCAGCACGAACAGCAGCAGCGCGGCGGTGCTCCAATGCAGCACGATGGTCGCGCGGCGTCGCATGGCTGGATCTCCTCTCTGGGGTCAGGCCTCTGGCGGGGGCGGCGGCAGGATGGTGAACAACTGCGCCAGTTCCGGCACATCCTCGGCGCGCTTCCAGCCGTCCTGCCCTGCGGTCCAGACATGGGTGTCGCGGCTCAGTTTCTGCTCGCCCGCCATGCGCCCCAGATCGGCCTTGGAATAGGGACCATGCGTCTGACCCTGTTCGGCGATATGCCAGATATGCTCGACCGGGGGCGGTGGTGGCGGTGCCGCGGCCTGCGGCCCGGCAGCCGGTGCCGCACCCCACGGTCCCTGATTGGCCAGGTTTTGCGCCATCGCCATGCCCATACCCATGCCAAGCCCCGCGCCGATCCCGCCGCCGCCGGACGGGTTCTTGGCCGCCGCCGTCATCGCCTCGGCGGCTGAATACTGTGTGAACCGGCCCAGATCCCCCGCCAACCCCGCCGAGGTGCGCTTGTCCAGCGCCTCCTCCACGGCGGGCGGCAACGAGATGTTCTCGATATAGAATTCCGGAATGCTCAGCCCGTACTCGGCGACGATCTTCGAGATTTCGGTCGCCACCAGCTTGCCCAGATCGCGGGTGTTGGCGGCCATGTCGAGAACCGGGATGCCCGATCCCGCGATGATCCGCGAAAACGATTGCACGATGATGTTGCGGATCTGGAAGCTGATCTCATCCATGGTGAATTCGCCGTCGGTGCCGACGATTTCGGACAGGAAGTGGGCCGGATCGCTGACCTTGACGGCATAGGTGCCGAACGCCCGCAGGCGGGTGGGGCCAAACTCGGGATCGCGCATCATGATCGGGTTCTTGGTGCCCCATTTCAGATCGCCGAACCGGGTGGTGTTGACGTAATAGATCTCGGACTTGAAGGGCGACCGGAACCCGTGATCCCAATGATTGAGCGTGGTCAGGATCGGCATGTTGTTGGTTTCGAGCATATACAGCCCCGGCGTGAACACATCTGCCAATTGGCCTTCATGCACGAACACCGCCGCCTGTCCCTCTCGTACCGTCAGCTTGGCGCCGTATTTGATCTCGTGGCCCTCGCGCTCGAACCGCCAGACCATCGTGTCGCGGGTGTTGTCGGTCCAGTGGATCACATCGATGAACTGGCCGGACAGGAAATCCAGAATACCCATCTTCAAACTCTCCTTCTCGGTCACATCGGCCCCAGCCGTCCGCCAAGCAGGCGGGCGACGATCGGGCGGGCCTGATCCGGGGTCATTCCCGGCGTCAGGGCAGGGTGGTAGAGCAGCTTCAGCAATTCTTCGTCATGGCGGGTCAGCAACGCGAATTCGTCATCGTCATTGAAGATCGACGGGCGCGCGCGCGGGCTGTCATTGGCCAGTCCCAGCCCCTGCGCCAACTCTTCATGAACACAGGACCGGCGCATCAGATCGGGATGCTCGGACCGGATGAAGGCGATGGCGCGGGTATAGGTGTGATCGCTCTCGCTGCCGGAAAATGCCACCACAAGACAATGGATCGACTGCGGCAGCGTCCGGAACAGGGCCAGCGACGATGCATTGATATCCGGCATGATCTGCCGGATGCGCGCGATCGCCTCGTCGCGGTCATCCTCGGACATGAACAGCACATGGAAATTCGGATTGCGCGGTGCCACGGAAATCGGATGCCCGGTGATATCGGCCAGCCGGTTGGCATAGTCCCGGACCATATCCTCATCGAACGCGCGCTGCGCCTCGGGGACGCGAGCGCCGAATTCGACGGACATGCGCACGGGCCGGACCCATTTGCGCAGTCCCACGGCCTGCCCGCTCGAGCGGCGGAACCCCGCGTTGCGCTCGTATTCGTCGTAGAAGGCGATCCGCTCGAAATTGCGCATCACGTCCGTGTCGGTATAGGGCGTGTCGATCCCGCCGCCATCGGTGCGCAACAGGCCCTGCGCCTTCAGATCGGCCTGCACCGCCGCGTAATACCGGCTGAGGTTGCGGCTGGCCTCGGACGGGCCTTGCGGCGCCTCCGGCTCGGCTGGGATCAGCGCCGCCGGTCGGGCCTGGGGCGGGGTGTCCGGCGCCTTGGGTTGGGTCACACACCCCGACAGGGCCAGCACCGCCAGCCCTGCCGTCATGCCCTGTCTGAAGGTCCGGCGCCGCACCTGTGTCCTCAGCCCTTGGGAACCGCGGTGCCCGACGTGTCGCCAACCCCGTCGCGCCGTGACCGGGCGGCGGCCAGCGTGTCGCGCAACTCGGCCTCCATCTTCTTCAGCTCCTCTTCCGCCGCCGCCCTCTTGGACTTGCCCTCGTCGGCGATCTGCAGGCTTTCCTCGATCGTGCCGATCAGATCGGCATTGGCCTTCTTCACCGCCTCGATATCAAAGACGCCGCGCTCCATTTCCTGCCGGATCATCCGGTTGCTCTCGCGCAGGTTGGCGGCATTCGCGGTCAGCAGCTCATTGGTCAGGTCATTGGCATCGCGCACGGCACGGGCGGCCTCGGCAGAGCGCTGGATCGTCACGGCCTGGGCCAGCTGGGTTTCCCACAGCGGCACGGTGTTCACCAGGGTCGAGTTGATCTTGGTCACCAGGCTCTTGTCGTTCTCCTGCACCA
>JALQUE010000369.1 GCA_023260815.1 Roseovarius sp. | reverse complement strand
CGGGATTGCCCATGGCAAGCTTGGTGATCTCATAGGCCAAGCTTTCGGGCATGTCCTGATGCGCGATGGCAAAGTTCCACAATGCAACGGTGGGCTGATCGTAGTCGTGATTGGCATAGGTGCCCGCCGGAATCGTCAGCGGCGCCATTGCGGGATACGCCTCGAGAACCGTGGCCAGTTCCTGCTCGTTGAACCCGAACATGACAACATCCTGGCTTGCCGCCAGTTCCGCAAAAGCCGAGATCGGCATACCAGCGGCAAAGGCGAACGCATCGATCAGACCGTCCTGCAACTGGCCTGCAGCGTCAGACGCACCGGCGTTGGAGACAGTGGCCTGCACGCCAAGGGCTTCCATGAACTGTGGCCAATAGGTGCCGGGCGTCCCGCCCGCCGGACCAACCGACACGCGCTTGCCTGTCAGATCGGAGACCGATGCGATACCAGAGGATTTGAGTGTGATCACCTGAAACGGTGTCTGATACATCGGGAACAGCGCACGGATCGAACGATGCTCCAGACCGGGGGCCAGTTCCGAATTCCCGTTCCATGCGTCATAGGCGGGGCCCATGGTCACCAGTCCCATCAGGTGATCGCCGGTTTCGACCAGTGTCACGTTTTGCACCGGGCCGCCGGTGACTTCACCCGTTGCGGCGATGCCGAGGGTTTCAGCGATATAGCTTGCAAATCCGTTGCCGTAGACGAAATAGGTTCCGCCCTGGCTGGCGGTGCCGACTGTCATGCTGTTAGGCCAATCCGAACGGTCCTGCGCGACAGCTGCAACACCAAACGCGAGGCTAGCCGCAGCCGTAAGGGCCGCGAGAGTACGAAATTTCATGTGACTCCTCCCAGAGTACAACAGGTTATGGTTGTCTTGACTTGCGCCGCCGCGTCTCAAGTCAGGCGGCGTCGCTTGCAAAAAAGCGGTTTCTGCTCGGCAATCAATCAGTTTTAGAGAGAGTCCGCCCAGATAAATGCACCTGCATGGGTCCGATGGGTGGAAAAGGGGACATCGCGGGCCAAAAGCGTAACGAAATCCGCCTATCCGGCGCTATCGCGCCCCTCGGCATCGATGATGAAGGCCGTTCTGTCGATCCCCAGCTTCTGGATTTTTTCATAAAGCGACTTTCGACTAAGCCCGAGTGCCTCGTAGACAGGTTTGAGGCTTCCACCATGGGCGGCAAGGGCTGCCTCGATTTCGCGACGCTCGAAAGCGGCGACACGATCTGCCAGTCGCTGAAGCGCAGGGATCTTTTCGCTGTCGGCATGAAGGCCGAGGCCGAGTGCAAAGCGATCGGCGGCATTGCGCAATTCCCGCACGTTGCCAGGCCAGTCACGCGCGGCCAGGCTGGCCAGAAGTGCAGGGGGCACCTCTGGGGCGGCGTCAATCCGGTGCCGCGCAGCGGCTTCGATCAAAAGGCGCAGAAACAAGAGCGCGATATCCTCGCGACGGTCCGACAACGGCGGCACATCCAGCGTTACAACATTCAGACGGTACAGAAGATCTGCGCGGAAACGGCCTGCATCGACTTCGTCGATCAAGGGCACGCGCGCGGTGGCGATGATGCGGATATCAAGAGTATGCACCTCATTCGAGCCAAGGCGCGTCACAGCGCGATCCTCGACGACGCGCAGGAGTTTGCCTTGAAGGGGGGGCGGCAAGGCTGCGATATCATCCAAAAGAACCGTTCCGCCCGATGCATGTTCGAACTTGCCGGTGCGCGCCCTCATGGCCCCTGCAAAGGCGCCTTGTTCATGCCCGAACAATTCGCTCTCGATCAAGGGTGCCGGGATGGCGGCACAGTCGATGACCACAAAGGGGCGTCGTGCCCGCGGCGACAGATCGTGCAGGGCGCGCGCGACCACTTCCTTGCCGGCCCCGGTTTCTCCGACAATCAGCACATCGGTCTCGGCCGGTCCGATGGTGCGGATCCGGCGGCGCAAGTCTATCATGGCGGTGGAGCGTCCGATAAGCCGTTGCTCCAGATCATCGGCCTGGCCTGCCGCCGCGCGCAGCACACGGTTTTCCAGCACCAACCGCCGAAAACTGGTGGCACGCGCCATGAGTTCTGTCATCTGACTGGCGGAAAAAGGTTTCTCGATGAAATCATGGGCGCCTTCGTGCATGGCGCGGACCGCAAGCTGCACATCGCCGTGCCCTGTCATCAGGATCACCGGAATCTCGCGGTCAATCTCGTGGATACGTCCCATCAGCGTCAGGCCGTCCATGCCCGGCATGCGGATGTCGGTAAGCACCACGCCGGGAAAACCGAAGCTCATGTACTCAAGCGCCTGTTCCGCCGACGAAAGATCATGAACCGCAATACCCGCGATCTCCAATGCCTGGACGGTGGAGGCACGCAAGTCTGCATCGTCGTCGATGACAAGTACACGCGGGGTGAACAAGGCGTGGCTCATTTCGCGTCAAGACCCTGTTTGTTGGCGGACAATAGACGCACCTCGAAGCCTGCGCCCCCAAGGCGCCCCGCAACCAATGCAATGGAGCCTTCGAAGTCCTTGACGATGTTATATGTGATGGACAGGCCCAAGCCCAATCCGTTTCCGACGCCTTTCGTCGAGAAGAAAGGGTCAAAGATACGTGGCGCGATATCTGGCGGCACGCCTGTTCCACTGTCCTCGACAAGCAAGACGATGGTATCTGCATCCTCAAAAGCTGTCAGCAGCACGCGACGTTCGGCGCTGTCGGCGACGGCATCCGCGGCATTGGTCAACAGATTGACCAAGACCTGTTGCAAGCGCACCGGCCCCGCTCTGACCATCGACAGATCGGGCATTATGTCTACGCTCAGCTCGGCTCCGACCTGGCGCAGGCGTGGACCGGCAATCTCGTGCGCGGCCTCGATCGCTTCGATCACGTCGACCGCCTCCAATTCCTGTCCGGGTCTGCGACCGAATGTATGCAGCCGCCGGGCGATCGCACCGATGCGGTCCGCCATCGCCAATATGCGCTCCAGGGCGGTTTGCGTTTCGGCCTTACGATCAATGCTCAGAAGCGCGACGGCGTTTTCCGCATAATTGCGCAGCGCCCCCAGGGGTTGGTTGACTTCATGTCCCAGGGCCGCCGACATCTGCCCCAGAGCCGCCAACTTGGCCGCCTGCACCAGATCGTCCTGCGCGCGGCGCAGATTGGCCTCAACCAAACGCCTTTCGGCGACTTCGGCGCCAAGGGCCTTGTTCACGTCAGCCAACTCGTGTGTCCGTTCGGCGACCCGTGCCTCAAGCTGCACCTGCGCCGCCGCCTGCATCACCAGCAGATCGCGCAGCCGCGCGCGACGCTGCACAACAACCGCAATGACCATCCCGATCAAGGCCAGCGCCAAAACCGCACCCGCGGAAAAGGTCAACGCCTGTGCGCGGGCAGGCCCGGTGCTTTGCAAGACAGTCAGGGTCCAATCGGCCTCGGGCATGGCGGAAGAGGCCAGCAGATATTCTCGTCGCGCCTCATCGTCCGGCAGTCGCGACAGGGAGGTATCCCAAAGAACATGGCCGTTCGGGGTTATCTGCTCGCGCACCTGAATGTCGAACAGAAGGGCCTCGGCATAGCGGCGCGTGGTTTCAAGAAGATCCTGACCCTCGGACGTCAGAGGCCGGGTCAGTCCAAAGCGCCAGGCCGGATTGCTGGACAGAAAGACGACACCCTTGGGATCTGTCACGATCACATGGTAATCCGCACCCGACCATGCGGCTTCGACATTGTCGACATCAACCTTGAGCGCCACCACACCCAATATCCTGTCACCGTCGCGAACGGGCGCGCCGAAATAATAGCCCCGCTTGAGAGAGGTGGTGCCAAGGGCGTAGAAACTGCCCGACCCAAAAGCAACCGCATCGCTGAAATACGGACGGAAAGCGAAGTTGCCGCCGACAAAGCTGCGTGGCAGATCAAAGTTACTGGCTGCGCGCGTCAGGCCGGTCGCATCCATGAAATAGATGTCCGATGCCCCAAGAACGTTGGTCACATCGCGCAGAAAAAGATTGGCCGCGTCAACCCGTGCCGGATCGTCCGGCGCGACCGCCACATCAAGAATGCGTTGTTGCGTGGCAATCAGCGGAGGCAATCGTTCGAACCGTTCCAGATAGCCTTCGAGGGCTGTCGTCGCGAGCTGGAGTGTCCCCTCGGCGCGGCCCGCGGCTTCGTTCAGGAAAACACGGGTTGCTTGTGCATGCACAAATATGCCTACGCCCAGCAGAACGATCACGCCAAGCCCCAACCAACCCAAAAAAACCGAACGCTGTCTCAACTGTGCGACCTGTGTGATACCCTGCACCATCAAGCGATAGTATCACTACGCCAGAGCGCGCGGCAATTTATCCTTGCGCGCACGATCTATCGGTGTCGGGACGGCGGAAAAGCGGGTCATGAGATGCCCCTGATATCCTGGACATGTGCCGCGTTCATGGAGGGTGAAACGGCGTTGGGGCACTGGTTGAAAACCGAGCGTGCGGCCGCGTGTCCGTGCGGTGATCCGTTTCAGCGCCGTCCTGTCTTGATGCACTTTTCGGCGGATCATCTGGAGTGGGCGCACAGGGCTGTTGTTCACATCGAGGCAGGGAGCGTGAAGGCAAGTATGAGCGGCAATCCCACGACGGAAAGAAGGGTCGAGACAACCACCATGCCCGCTACGGATTGCGCGTCTGCGCCGAACTTCTCAGCCAGTAGGTAAGACGTGACGGCAACGGGCGTCGCCAGCTGAAGCGTCAGGACGGCCAATGGCATGGCGGCGAGGTCAAACCAGACCCCAACGGCAACGCCGACGGCCACGCAGACGATGAATTTAACGATCGACAGGCCGAATGCCAACCTGATTTGGCCGGGCTTCAGCCGTGCAACAGCCACGCCGAGCGTGATCAGCATGACGGGGATCGCGATCTGACCAAGAAGCTCCAGCGTATTGGTCACGAACAGGGGTGTTTTCCATCCCTGCCACAGGAACAAGGTACCCAGAAACAGCGCGCCAATGAGGGGTTCCCGGATGATCCGCCCGAGCGATCCGCGACCGGCGACCATCCATATACCAATCGAAAAGGACAGGAGCATCATAACCGCGAAGGGCACGAGTGCGTAACCGAAGCCCTCCTGCCCGAAGGCGAATAGCGCCAGCGGCAATCCGAGGTTCCCGGTATTTCCAAAGATCAGCGGTGCAAGGAATGTCCGGCTATCCAGCCCCAGCCCGCGCACGATGCCGAATATGATGACCGTGATGATGCCATATCCGGCCAGACTGGCCAGCGAGATGCGGGCAAGGTCCTGAGGCTCGATCTCGGTGTTCATGAGGGCAACGAAGACCAACGCGGGCAGGGACACCGACATTGCCAAACGGGTGACGAATTCCGTTCGATATTCAAAACCCAGCCTGATCCACGTGAAGCCTATGGCCGCAAGCAGGAATACAGGAGCAGCTATCTGGATGACGGTCAGAGCAAGGTTCACCGAGTATTTCCTGTCGCATAGTTTTGGGTGCGCTGATGTGGGGCGTCGTCAGATCTGCGGTTTCGTAAATCGATGACGAGCTTTGTCCCGAGCCCGACTGTTCTGTTGGGCAGGGCTGTGCCTTTCACGACTGCGCGTTCGTTCTAAAGTGGATTGGAAAAAGAAAAAAGAGGCACATTTGAAACACCTTGCGGGTGCCATTCGTGGGTGGATCTCTGCGATCAGAGGGTGGGCTTGGTATCGAGCATATGCGATCGACCGCGCTCTATTGTTCGGTATGGTGCAGGCGCCGCGACCTAACCCGGATGGAACAAGAGGCCCGGTGGGCGGCACGTCCAGATCAGGCCTGCACTCACTGCGGCGGCCCCATAGCGCCAGAGAAGAACAGTGGAGCCCTCTACTGTTCCAAGGGCTGCAGCAACGCCGCCACGGTCAAACGGCGCCAGAAGGCCATGGCGTTGCTGAAGGCGGTAGAAGGGTTATCTACTTGAAAATTGCGCGAACAAGGGAGAGGGGGTTATGACTGGCGGCGAGACACCGTGGAATTTAATTGGGAACTTGAAATGGCGCTCAACACTTTAATCAAGGGCAAGAATGTCGAGGATGCAAAGAAAGACCCAGAGATAAAGAAATTCCTGAAAGATGCATCTCACGAACAACTCGAACTGACAGTCAATAGATTGAAACGGGCAGCTGGGAAGGACGCTGACGTTGCCGCTGTATTGGCCCAAGCCGAACTGGAAAAAAGGATTAAAGCTGACCAAAAGACCCACTTCTGGAAAAACCACGGAATGACTCTTTTGGTAAGCCTAGCGGCCGGCCTATTGGTGCTCATCGCAACCAGTTATTTTTGAGGGAAACTTTCATGCAAAGAAATGAAATGACCGAAGATCAGAAAATTAAGCTTCTAATCATAGCCTACGCGCGGGGATTCCCATGCACCGGGCCTATCGGATGCTCTTAGCCCCTCACGTTTGATGGTGCGCATTGTTGTGGGTATGGCGATTTGCTGTATCTGTTTTTATAAATAAAAACACATATTGCCACATATAAATGGCGGAGAGACAGGGATTCGAACCCTGGGATCCCGTGAAGGATCAACGGTTTTCGAGACCGCCCCGTTCGACCACTCCGGCACCTCTCCGCGGGGTATGGAGGGTGCGTGTAATTGCCTTTGACAGGCATGACAAGGGGGTTTTCCGTTGTTTGTGATCAGAAAATGCCTACCTTTGCGTAACTCGTCATGCATCAGAGGACATCGCATGGCCAAGACGCGCCGGTTTCCATCGTTTTTCTGCACTGGAGTGGCCCTGATTTTATTGATGACGATGGGTCTTACACAATCCGTAGGGGCCGCGGATCGTGATCGGCTGAAGGCGTTTCTGACGGTCACCGGCTTTGATGTGGCGCTGGACAGTATCGCGCTGTCGGCGGCTGATGCACCCCAGATGCTGGGCATGACAGCCAGCGATTTCGGTGAAAGCTGGACGCGCATTGCCGAAGACGTTTTCGACAGCGCGACCATGCGGGACATGGCGCTGGATATTCTGGAGCAGACCCTGAGCGATGACGATCTTGCCCATGCGGCGGCGTTCTATGCGTCGCCACTGGGAATGCGTCTTGTGGAGGTCGAGAACGCCTCGCATATGGTTTCGGACGATGACAAGAAGCAAGCCGAAGGCGAGGATCTGGTGGCGGCGATGGTGGCCAGCGGCGATGAACGGTTGGATGTTCTGGTGCAGATGAACGCGGCGGTCGACAGTGGCGATGTCGCTGTGCGCGCAGTCCAGGAGATACAAGTGCGCTTTCTGCTTGCCGCCGGCACCGCGGGCGTGCTGGAGCAGGACGTCGACGAAGACACGTTGCGGGCGCTGATGAAAGAGACCGAAGGCGAGTTGCGGCTGAGCATGCGGCGCTCGGCGCTGGCGTCGGCGGCCTCGACGTACCGCGATATAACTGACGAGGATCTGCGCGCCTATCTCGAGGCGCTGAAGCATCCGCAGATGCAGCGCGTCTACGAATTGATGAATGCGGTGCAATGGGAGATCATGGGCAATCGCTACGAGGCTTTGGCCGTGCGGATGGCCCAAATTGCCGGGGGGCAGGATCTGTGATCACGAGGATGTTGAAACGCGGCCTCATGGCGTTTGTGGTCAGTGTGGGCTGTGCCGGGATGGCTGCAGCTCAGGATGCGGCAATCGAAGATCTGTCCGAGGCTCTGCGCCTGTCCGAAACAGTGGCCATCATGCGCGAGGAGGGGCTGGTCTATGGCCGCGATCTTGGCACCGAGATGCTGCCCGAGGGGGACAGTGATGGCTGGCAGGCGGTGGTGTCGAAGATACACGATGCCGACAAGATGCAGGCCCTTGTCGAAGCTGGCTTTGCGGCTGCGCTTGAGGGCGAGGATGTGGCGGCGATGGTGGCTTTTTTCACCTCGGACCGGGGGCAGGAGATCGTCGGTCTGGAACTCGCCGCACGCCGGGCTTTTCTGGACGATGCGATGGAAGTGGCGGCGATGGACCGGATGGAGCGTCTGCGCAAGCAGCGCGCGCCGATCCTTGACCGTATCGAGGGGATTGTCGCCGATAGCGACCTGATCGAGCGCAACGTCACGGGCGCGCTGAATACGCAGCTGGCGTTTTATCAGGGGTTGATCGATGGCGGCGCGTTCGAGATGTCGCAAGACGACATCCTGACGGATGTCTGGGGGCAGGAAGAGACAGTGCGCCGCGAATCGCGCGACTGGCTCAACGCGTTTCTGTTGATGGCTTATGACCCTTTGTCGCCCGAGGATCTTGAGGCTTATGCCGAATTCTACAGCAGTCCGGTGGGGGCGGCGCTGAACACTGCCGTTTTCGCGGCCTTCGACCGGATGTACGAAGAGATATCCTACCTCTTGGGACGCTCCATCGCACAAAGGATGCAAAGCGAGAAGCTTTGAGCGGAAAACCCCGTCCTCCCTCTTGACTTTGCAGCCCATCTTTTGAATAAGCGCGCATCTCGGCGGGGAATTCCCGCACGGGACATGAAACTATCGCTCGCACTGGGCGCGCTGCTCGAGGTGGCTTTTGGCCGTAAACTCCCGTGATGGGGACCACAGAGCGCGGCAATCGAAAAGGAAACGAAGATGTTCGCGGTTATGAAAACCGGTGGCAAGCAGTACAAGGTGCAGTCTGGCGACGTTCTGCGCGTTGAAAAGCTGGCAGCCGATGCCGGTGAAAAGGTTCAGTTCAACGATATCCTGATGCTGGGTGGAGAGACGCCCGTCATCGGTACGCCCTTCGTGGCGGGCGCCGCCGTTCAGGCCGAAGTCGTTGACCAGATCAAGGGTGACAAGGTCATTCACTTCGTCAAGCGCCGCCGGAAGCATGGCTCGAAGCGCACGAAGGGCCATCGTCAGCAACTGACCCTGCTGCGCGTTACGGAAATCCTCGAGAAGGGTGGCGACAAGTCCGGCGTCAAGGCCGCCGTTGGTGCGGGTTCGGTCGCGGCTGTTGCCGTTGGCGCCGCCGAAGCGAAAGCCCCCTCGAAGAAGACTGAAAAGAAAGATGCAGCACCGGCCAAGACGGCCGACGCTCCGAAGGTCACCAATACCGCTGGCGACGATCTGAAGGTGCTGTCGGGTGTTGGCCCCGCGTTGGAAAAGAAACTGCACGAAGCGGGTGTCACCACCTTTGCGCAGATCGCGGCGTGGACGGATGCGGACATTGCTGATATGGACGAGAAACTGTCGTTCAAAGGCCGGATCGAGCGTGAAGGCTGGGTCGAACAGGCCAAAGAACTGGCCAAGGGCTAAAGGAGCAACACGATATGGCACATAAAAAAGCAGGCGGTTCCTCCCGTAACGGTCGCGACTCCGCGGGTCGTCGCCTTGGCGTTAAGAAATATGGCGGCGAAGCCGTTATTCCGGGAAACATCATCGTGCGTCAGCGCGGCAACAAGTTCTGGCCGGGCGCCGGCGTGGGGCAGGGCAAGGATCACACCCTGTTTGCCGTTGAGCAAGGCGCGGTGAAATTCCACAAGGGCCTGAAAGGCCGGACCTTTATTTCGGTCCTGCCTGTTGCGGAGGCTGCCGAGTAAGCCAATCCTGACAGGGTTCAGACATTGGGGGATCGGCGAAACCGCCGGTCCCTTTTCTTTTTCCGTTGGCCCGGATTTGAGGAGGTCGGGGCCAGATCATAACCGCAATCCGATGCGGACATGACGGAGTATCAGTCTGAGGAGGAGATTGAGAATGAAACACGATCTGATCGTCAACCAGCCGGTGATCATGACCGACCGCTTCGATCTGCGCCCCTTGCGCTTGTCGGATAAGGGCTTGATCGATCTGCACGCGGGCGATGCGCGTGTGGCGCAGGGCACCACTTCGATTCCGCACCCCTTGCCGCCTGGCACGACAGAGGCTTTCATCACGCGGGCCCAGTCGGCCAACCGGACCGAAGATGTCTGGGCGATGGATGGTACAAAGGCGGGCGGTCCCGAGGTGATGGGGCTGATCAGCCTTGACCGGCTGGAGCTTGGCCAGTGCGAGGTATCGTTCTGGGTGGCGCCTGCGTATTGGAATACCGGGGTTGCCTCGGCGGCTGTTGCGGCGTTGATTGCGGCCAATCCGCTTGAGTGCCGCACGATCTTTGCCACGGTGTTTCAGGACAACGCGGCGTCGGCCAGGGTTCTGACGAATTCGGGGTTCGAATATCTGGGTGATGCCGAGACATTCTCGGTTGCAAGAAACGCAAAGGTTCCGACATGGACCTACAGCCTCAAAATGGATTGAGGCCGACCACGCCTTTGCATAAGGAGAAGACATGAAATTTCTCGATCTGGCAAAGGTTCACATTCGCTCGGGCGCGGGCGGGGGCGGCTGCATCAGCTTCCGCCGGGAAAAGTTCATCGAATACGGTGGCCCCGATGGCGGTGACGGCGGCGGCGGCGGATCGGTCTGGGCCGAGGCGGTCGATGGTCTGAACACGCTTATCGATTTCCGGTATCAGCAGCATTTCTTCGCCAAGAACGGCCAGCCCGGCATGGGCCAGCAGCGCACGGGCAAGACCGGGGACGACATCGTGTTGCGGGTGCCGGTGGGGACCGAGATCCTCGATGAGGATCAGGAAACGGTCATCGCCGACCTGACCGAGATCGGACAGCGCGTGTTGCTGGCCCGGGGCGGCAATGGCGGTTGGGGCAACCTGCATTTCAAAAGCTCGACCAATCAGGCGCCGCGCCGTGCGAACCCGGGTCAGCCGGGAGTGGAGCGCACGCTGTGGTTGCGGCTGAAGCTGATCGCCGATGTGGGCCTGTTGGGCCTTCCCAATGCCGGTAA
>JALQUE010000327.1 GCA_023260815.1 Roseovarius sp. | reverse complement strand
GATTGGTTGGCCGGGATTGGCTGGCCGGAGCCGGTTTGACGGGATTGGTTTGACTGGATTGGTTGGCCGGGGCCGGTTTGACGGAATGGGTTTGCCGGGATTGGTCTGACAGGGCCGGTCTGATGGGATTGGTTTGACGGTGCCGGTTTTACAGGGACGATCTGACGCGGTTGGTCTGACGGGCGATCCGCCTCGTTCCACCGGGCCGATGACACAGGCCGTCCCGATGTGCGGCCCGCGTCGAAGATGCGGTCACGTCCGGCGCGGCGTGTGCCAGTCGTTCGGTGGCGCGGTTGATGTGCCAAATGTTGGACCTTCGCATGCTGGCCGGGGGCTTTGGGTGATGCGCCGTTTCGCGGGTGGCCGGATGGGCAATGGTTGGGGAGGGTCCATCCTGTGAGGCGCAACGCGTGCCAGTCGTTCGGTGGGGCGGTTGATGCGCCAATGGTTGGGGGCGTAAGCGTGCTGGCCGAGGGCTGCCGTGAACGGACGGTCCCGTATCCCGCCCGATCCCGGATCAAAGGTTTGCCATCGCCGCGCGCCCCATCCTGACCGGACCCACCCGACATATGCCCGCAGGCCCGATCCCGCAGGCCCGATCCCGCACTGGACGTCAGACCCCGCCCGGCCTATCACTTTGATCGAATGCAGGACATGGGCAGCGACTGCCCCTGTCGGATCAGGGCGGAGGGCCGCGATGAGCGGAAAGCGCGATCAGGACGGGGCGGAAGCCCTTGCCGACACACCGGTCGACACGCTGAGCGGGGAACAGGCCGCGCAGGAATTGGCCCGGCTGGCCGATCTGGTGGCGCAGGCCGATGCCGCCTATCACGGGCAGGATGCCCCGATCATTTCGGATGCCGCGTATGACGCGCTGGTGAAGCGCAATGCCGCCATCGAAGCGCGGTTTCCCGATCTGGTGCGCGCCGACAGCCCCAGCCAGCGGGTCGGGTTCACCCCGTCCGAAGGGTTTGGCAAGGTCACCCATGCGGTGAAGATGCTCAGCCTCGGGAATGCCTTCGAGGATGACGATATCCGCGAGTTCGATGCGCGCATTCGGCGCTATCTCGGCCTGACGCCGGAGGCGGCGCTGACCTATACGAGCGAGCCCAAGATCGACGGGTTGAGCCTGAGCCTGCGCTATGAAAACGGCAAGCTGGTGCAGGCGGCGACGCGCGGTGACGGGGCCGAGGGCGAGAATGTCACGGCCAATGCCCGCACCATCACCGATATCCCGCCCGATCTGCGCGGCGGCGGCGTGCCCGATGTTCTGGAGGTCCGCGGCGAAGTCTATATGAGCCACGCCGATTTCGAGGCGCTGAACGCGCGGCAGGCCGAAAGGTCTGACAAGGCGTTCGCCAATCCGCGCAACGCCGCGGCCGGAAGCCTGCGCCAGCTTGATCCCAAGATCACCGCGCGCCGGCCTCTGAAATTCTTCGCCTATGCCTGGGGCGCGCATTCCGAGCCGCTGGCGCCGACGCAGATGGAGGCCATCGACCGGCTTGCGGGGTTCGGGTTTCAGACCAATGCGCTGACCGCGCTGTGCGACGGGCCGGACGAGATGCTGGCGCAGTATCGTCGGATCGAACAACTGCGCGCCGAGCTGGGCTATGACATTGACGGGGTGGTCTACAAGGTCAACGACATCGCGTTGCAACATCGTCTGGGGTATCGCTCGACCACGCCGCGTTGGGCGATCGCGCATAAATTCCCCGCCGAGCTGGCCTGGACCCGGCTGGAGGGGATCGACATTCAGGTGGGGCGCACCGGCGCTTTGAGCCCGGTGGCGCGGCTGCATCCGGTCACGGTGGGCGGTGTCGTGGTCAGCAACGCCACCCTGCATAACGAGGATTACATCGCCGGGCGCGACGCCAGGGGCAACGAGATCCGCGGCGGCAAGGATATCCGGGTGGGCGACTGGGTGCAGGTTTACCGCGCGGGCGATGTGATCCCCAAGGTGGCGGATGTGGATCTGGCCAAGCGCCCCGAGGAGGCCGCACCTTATGCGTTCCCCCAGGTCTGCCCGGAATGCGGCTCGGAGGCGATCCGCGAGGAGGGCGACGCGGTGCGCCGCTGCACGGGCGGGTTGATCTGTCCGGCGCAGGCGGTCGAAAAGCTCAAGCATTTTGTGGGCCGTGCGGCGTTCGACATCGAAGGGCTTGGGGCCAAGCAGGTGGAGCAGTTCTATGCCGATGGCTGGATCAAGGAACCTGCGGATATCTTCACGCTCAAGGATCGGTATGGGCCGGGGTGCCTGACGCAGCTCAAGAATCGCGAGGGCTGGGGCGAGAAAAGTGCGGCGAACCTGTTCGATGCCATAGACGAGCGGCGGCGGATCGCGCTTGGCCGGCTGCTTTTTGCGCTTGGCATCCGGCATGTGGGCGAGGCCGCCAGCATGATGCTGGCGCGGGTTTACGGCACATGGGACGAGTTTGCCACGGCGATGGATGGCGCGGCGGCGGGCGAGGGGCCGGAGTGGGACCGTCTGTTGGGGATCGACGGCGTCGGCAAGGTGATGGCGCAATCGCTGGTCACCACAGTCGCGCAGGAGGACGAGCGCGCCAGCATTGACCGGTTGGTCGCCCATCTGGAGATCGAGCGCGCCGAGCGGCCCGACACGGACGGCAGCCCCGTGGCGGGCAAGACGGTGGTGTTCACCGGCACGCTGGAAAAGATGACCCGCGCCGAGGCCAAGGCGCGCGCGGAGGCGCTTGGCGCCAAGGTGTCGGGCAGCGTCTCGGCCAAGACCGATCTGGTGATCGCGGGGCCGGGGGCGGGATCGAAGGCGAAGTCGGCGGAAAAGCTGGGGGTCGAGATGATCGACGAGGATGGCTGGCTTGCGCTGATCGGGGACGCATGAGCGGGCGGCCCGAAGCCCTGTTTCCGCTGTTTGCGGAGCTGGAGACGCTGGAGGGCGTGGGGCCGAAAACCGTGCAGAACCTTGGCGGGCTGGAGATCGGCAAGCCGCGCGATCTGCTGTTCACGCTGCCGTGGTCGGGGGTGGACCGGCGCAAGCGGGCCACGGTGCAGGGCGCCGATCTGCCCGGTGTCGTCACCGTCGAGGTGGTGGTGGGCCAGCACCGCGCGCCAAGCCGCCGGGGCGGAGCCTACAGGATCACGGTGGAGGATGCGGCGACGGCGTTTCAGCTGGTGTTCTTCCATGCCCGGGACGACTATCTGCGGCGCATCCTGCCCACGGGCGCGCGCAAGATCGTGTCGGGCAAGGTGGAGCTCTTTGACGGGGTGGCGCAGATGCTGCATCCCGACCATGTCCTTGATGTGGATGAGGCCGCGGACATCCCCGATTTCGAGCCGGTCTATCCGCTGACCGCCGGGATCACCCAGAAGATGATGCGCAAGGCCGCCCAATCGGCGCTGACGCGGCTGCCGGATCTGGCCGAATGGATTGATCCTGCGCAAAAGGCGCAGGCGGGCTGGCCCGATTGGGCCGAGGCGGTGCGCCGCGCGCATGGCCCCCAAGAGGCCGCCGATCTGAGCGCCGCAGACCCCGCGCGCGAGCGGTTGGCGTATGACGAGTTCATGGCCCATCAACTGACGCTGGCGCTGGCGCGGTCGCGGCTGCGCCGGGCCAAGGGCCGGGCCACGGTGGGCACGGGCGTGATGCAGGCCAAGGTGCTGGACGCGCTGCCCTATGCGCTGACCGGCGCGCAGACCCGCGCCATTGCCGAGATCGCGGGCGATATGGCGTCCGAGATGCGGATGAACCGGCTGTTGCAGGGCGATGTGGGCGCGGGCAAGACGCTGGTGGCGTTCAAGGCGCTGCTGATCGCCGTGGAGGCCGGCGGGCAGGGGGTGATGATGGCGCCCACGGAAATCCTTGCGCGCCAGCATTTGCAGGGCTTGCAGCCTTTGGCCGAAGCGGCGGGTGTGGTGTTGGAGATCCTGACCGGGCGCGACAAGGGCGCGGAGCGGCGTGCCAAGCTTGAGGCTTTGAGGCGCGGCGATATCCAGATCCTTGTGGGCACCCATGCGGTGTTTCAGAAGGATGTGGATTTTGCCGATCTGCGGCTGGCGATTG
>JALQUE010000267.1 GCA_023260815.1 Roseovarius sp. | reverse complement strand
ACCGATCAGGATATCGTCATCGTCATTGCCCGGATCTTCGCTGAGGTCGGGGGCAACCGTGACGGTCACGGTGCCGGTCGCCGTGCCACCCTGCCCATCTGAGATCGTGTAAGTGAAGCTGTCGATGCCATCGAATTCATCATCCGGCGTATAGAGTATGTCTCCGCTTTCCAGAATCATGGCGCTGCCATTGGCGCTATTTTCGACCGATTGCAGGGTCACCCCGGTTTCGATATCGAAGTCGTTTTCCAGAACATTGATCGAGATCGGCGTTTCCTCGAAGGTATCGACCGCGTCATCGACCGCCACCGGCGCGTCATTCACCGCAGTGACACTCAGGGCCACCGTGGCCGTGGCCGTGCCTCCCTGCCCATCGCTCACCGTGTAGGTAAAGCTGTCGGTGCCGTTGAAATCGGGGGCGGGCGTGTAGGTCCAGCCACCGCTTGCCGCAAGGATCAGGGTCCCGTTGGCGGGATTGCTGTTGCCGGTCACCGTCAGCGGGTCAAGATCGACGTCGCTGTCGTTGGCCAGAACATTGCCACTCAGGACCGTATCCTCGTCGCCCGAGGCCGCGTCATCGACCGCCACCGGCGCGTCATTCTCCGGAGTGACGGTCAGGGTCACCGTGGCCGTGGTCGTGCCGCCCTGCCCGTCGCTCACCGTGTAGGTAAAGCTGTCGATGCCGTTGAAATCGGGGGCGGGCGTGTAGATGAAAGCGCCATCCTCGGACAGATCAAGCGTGCCGTTTGCGGGATCGGTGTTGCCGGTCACCGTCAGGGTCGGGCCGCCGGGATCATTTTCAAGAAGATTGCCGGAAATCTCTGTGTCTTCGGAACCCGTGGCGGCATCGAATGCGGCCAGAACCGTGGGCGGTGGCTGGATCGGCGCGGTCTGGGGTTGCTCGACCTGCTGGGTGTCCTGCGGGCGTTGGCGCAAGGTTTCATTCGACCCGTCGGGGCCGGGCTGATCGGTCGGGTCACTGTCCTGGCTGTCGCCGCCGTTCTGGCCCTCCTCGCTGCCAGTGTCATTGGGCGGCGGCGGTGATGTCTGCGTCTCGGTTGGAAGGCTGCTGCGCCCACCATCGAGGTTGACGAAAGTGTCCCCTGATGCAACCCGGCCATAGGCCAGCGCAAAGGCATTGGCGGCATCGGCGAGAATCTGGGCATCTTCGGCCTGATCGTCAGTGCCGCGATCCACCTCGCGGGTTTCGCCTTCGATGGGCGAGACAACCCACTTGGTATCGCTTGAGGTGATATCGGCAATCAGGTTTCCATCGAGATCGCGCAGTTCGATCCGGCCAAGGCCGCCATCCGGGTCACGGTGCAGAGACACCTCGACGGTGGTCACGCCCTGAACGGTGGTGATGTCGACGCGCACCGTGGTGCCACGAATGCCCATTGTGGCGGTTGGGGTGTTGACCTCCATGCCGCCGGTCTTTGCAACTTCGCCGGCGATGAAGGCAAAGCTGCCCTCGACCAGACTGAAGGTCGCTCCGTTGTCTGTGCCGCCGGGCTGGTACACAAGGTCGTCCAGCACCATCCGCGAGGCCGAGGCCAGCGTAAAGATCGTGCCGTCCACGAAGGTGATCGACGTCTCGGCGCCTTCTGTCGTTACGATGACATCGTTCTGATAGACCTTGGAGCCGACCTCAAGCGTCACCTTTGTCCCGTCCGACCGTTGGGCGACCACCTCGCCCTGAAGCGTTTCCACCTGTCCGATCGGGTTGGTCTGCGGGACGGCGCCCGCTTGAGCATACTGCCCCGGAGCCATCGGACCCGCCAGGCGCGCAACCAGATCGGCCCGCAGCAAAGCGCCCTCCGGAGAGACGAGATCAACCGGACCGTGGGAGAAATAATCGACGATCACAAGATCGGGTTGACCCGCAGTCTGCAGGACAAGATCGCTGCCATCGCGCGAAAAATCAGCGGTGAACAAGCGCGAGGCGTCTATGGAGATGTGCGCCGCATCGGCGGGCATGTCCACGACATGCGACGCGTGCCCCGACGGCACGTCAGCGTCATTGAAATGTTTCATCCCCACACCAATCACATAAAAAATATATCTTTAGTATAAGTCGTCTATCGATTCGATCAATTTAATCTTTAGGTCCACCCTGCGCGACGGGCGTCATCGGACACCGGTCGAGGTTGACGCGAAGGCGTTTGACCTTTTTGCTGAGGGGGCATCATCCGATTTGAAAGGCAGTCTTAGCTTTGCGCAAGCACGGTCCGGGATCACGACTGATGGCGGCCTTATCGGGCAGTGGCGCGGCGCGTCTTTTGGGGCTTGCTCTGCTGCTTGGACTGCTGATGGGGCGCGTGGCCGATCCGCAGATCGTGTCCAACCTGCGCCACAGCGCGTTCGACTTGTATCAACAGCTGTCACCGCGCGAGGTTGACCCGCAACCCGTGTCGATCGTCGATATAGACGATCCCAGCCTGGAAGAGTTTGGCCAGTGGCCGTGGCCCCGCACCAGGATGGCCGACCTTGTAGAGCGCATCACGCAGGCGGGAGCGGTGGCGATGGCGTTCGATATTGTCTTTTCCGAACCGGACCGGCTGTCGCCCGACAAGATCGCGTCGGATAACACGAGCCTGCCGGAAACGGTCCGCGACAGGCTGAACGCCCTGCCCGCCAATGATGAGGTCTTCGCCCGCGCGATTGCAGGCTCGAGGGTGATCCTTGGCCAGACCAGCGTACGCAGCGCCGCCGCAAACCGGGAAACCGACGCTCCGATGAGGGACGTGGCGCATGCGTTCATCGGCGGGGATCCGGCGCCTTATCTGATGCAGTTTCCCGATATCCTGCAGAATCTGCCCGTTCTGGAGGACGCGGCTGCCGGACGCGGCATGTTTTCGGTGAGGCCCGATGCCGACGGGATCTATCGGCGGGTGCCGCTGGCGATGATGGTGCAGGGCAAGATCCGGCTGGGGTTGGCGCCGGAACTGTTGCGCGTGGCGACGGGCGGCGATGCCTTTGCGGTTCGGGTGAACGAGGCGGGCGTGGATAGTGTGGTGCTGGCGCGGCAACTGGTACGCACTGAAGCCGATGGCACGGTCTGGCCGCATTTCTCGGGATCGCTGCGCACGCGCTATGTGTCGGCGGCCGATCTGTTGGCCGGGCGCATGCCCGAGGGGCGGCTGAAGGGGCATCTGGTGCTGATCGGCACATCAGCCATCGGGCTTGAGGATTTCCGCCCAACGCCGCTTGGCGTGCCGATGCCGGGCGTCGAGATCCATGCCCAATTGCTGGAGAACATCCTGTCGCACTCCATGCTGGTGCGGCCCAATTACGCCATCGGCGCCGAACTGGCGGCCACGGCGGGTCTATCGCTGCTGGTGATCGTGCTGGTGCCGATGCTTGGGGCGCATCTGGTAATAGCGCTGACGCTGGTGCTGGCGGGGGGCTATGCGGGCCTGTCATGGTATCTGTTCGACAGCCGTGGCCTGCTGATCGATCCGGTCTGGCCGGCGCTGTCGGTGGTCGGTCTGGTCATGTTGATGTCCAGCCTCAACTATATCCGGGAAGAACGGATGCGCCAGCAGATCCGCGGGGCGTTCGGGCAATATGTGTCGCCCGATCTGGTGGCGAAACTGGCCGATAATCCCGACAGTCTGGCCTTGGGCGGTGAACGGCGCGACCTGACGATCCTGTTCAGCGATGTGCGCGGCTTTACTGCGCTGGCTGAGGGGTTTCGCGACGATCCCGCGGGTCTGACCACGCTGATGAACCGGTTCCTGACGATCCTGTCGCAAGCGATCCTGGATCGGCGCGGCACCATCGACAAGTTCATGGGCGACGCGATCATGGCGTTCTGGAACGCGCCGCTGGATACGCCCGATCACGAGGCCGAAGCTTGCCGCGCGGCCTTGCAGATGCAGGCGGATATCGAGCGTTTCAACGCCGCGCGCGCCGAGACAGCCCGTAAAAGCGGCAAGGTGTTGCCGCCCATAGATGTGGGGATCGGGCTGAACACCGGCGATTGCATCGTCGGCAACATGGGCAGCGACAGCCGGTTCGATTACACCGCGCTTGGCGATCCGGTGAACCTTGCGTCGCGGCTTGAGGGGCAATCCAAGGCCTATGGTCTGCGCATCCTGTTGGGCGAGCGCACCGCGCGCCGGGTCGAAGACCGCTTTGCGCTGATCGAACTGGACAGTCTCCGCGTGAAGGGCAAAAGCCTGCCCGAGCGGATCTTCGGCCTGCTTGGGGACGACGCACTGCGCGACGATCCGGAGTTTTCAAAGCTGCGAGACGCCAATGACGCGATGCGCGCGGCCTATGCGGGTCAGGACTGGCAGACCGCACTGGACGGGTGCGACAGGCTGGAGGCGCAGGGAAAGGCAATGGAACTGGAGATGGCGGGCTATGCCGGGCTGTACCGGGCGCGGATCGCCGCGTTCATGGCCAACCCGCCGGGGCACGATTGGGACGGTGTGTATGTGGCCGACAGCAAATAGCGATCAGCGTTCGCGCAGCGCCTCGGCGCGGGCGCGCATGAAGGGGCGCAAAAGGTAATCCATGACCGTTTTGCGCCCGGTCTGAATATCGACCTGTGCGACCATGCCCGGACTGATCGGAAGGGTCTGATTGGCCTGCCCTGGCAAGCTGTTTTCTTCGGTCCGGACCATCACGCGAAAGAATTTCTCGCCCTCGGCATCCTCGAGCGTATCGGCCCCGATGCGTTGCACCTCCCCTTTGAGTGAGCCGTAGACGATGTAATCATACGCGGTGATCTTGACCGATGTGGGATCGCCTGGACGGATGAAGGCGACATCCCGAGGGCGGATGCGGGCCTCGATCAACAGACGGTCGTCGACCGGCACGATTTCCACCAGCGGCGCACCGGGCTGGACCACGGCGCCGATCGTGGTGATGTTCACCCGGTTGACAGTGCCACGCACCGGTGCGCGCAGACTTGTGCGGGTCACCCTGTCATTGGCGGCGCGCAGGCCTTCGGTCAGCACCGACAGATCCGCCTGAACACGCGACAGCCGTTCCCGTGCCGTCAGCTCATAGGCGCTGCGGGCGCTGGCGATCTGGTTCTTCGCCTCGCGGATCGCGGCCAGGGTCGTGGGCACGCGCGCACGGGTCACGGCCAGATCGCCCTCCAGCCCGGCAAGCCGGCTTTGGAGTTGCAGAAACTCGATCTCGGGGACCGCGCCCGAGCGGACCAGATCACGGGTCAGGGCGACCTCTTGCGACAGGGGGGCGATCTGTCGTTCGAGCTTGGTTTCGATGGCGCGCAGTTCCTGCAATTCGCTTTCGCGCTGCGCCTGCTGATCGCGCAGCACCTGCAATTCGCTGTTGAGTTGCGCGCGACGCGACGCAAAGATCGCCCCTTCGGCAGCCACGGCCAGCGGGGCGCGATCCGCCAACCCCTGAGGAAAATCGAGCGTCTGACCGCCCTCGGCCTCGGTGCGGACGCGGGTCAGTTCCGCCAGCAGCGCCGCCTCGCGTTCGCGCAGTTCCCCCCTCTCGGATCCGGCGGTGGTGTCGTCGATCCGGATCAGTTCCTGACCCGCCTCGACCAGATCGCCCTCCTGCACGGCAATCGCCGAGACCAGCCCGCCTTCAAGGCTTTGGACCACCTGAATTTGTCGCGATGGGACCACCTGCCCCATGCCGCGCGTGACCTCTTCGATCTCGAAATGCCAGGCCCAGGCAATAAACCCGCCAAGCCCGACGCCCAGAACCAGCAACAAAAGCCAGCCCGAGCGCCCTGCCCGGCGCGGCGGGCGCGTCGTGGCGCTGTTGATGAAATCCTCGTCCATGGATGGCCCGAACATCGTGCTACTCCGCCGCCGCGTCTGTGACCGGGGCGCTTCCGGTGGCATCCGGTGCGGCGCGGTTCAGCCTTTCGATCACGCTCTCGCGGGGGCCGTCGAGGATCTTGCGACCACGATCAAGAACCACCATCCTTTCGGCGATATTGGCCAGCGCCGGACGGTGCGTACACAAGATCAGACCCGTGCCCGCCCGGGCCTGCGCGCGCAGCCGGGCACAAATCGTGGTTTCCATCTCACGGTCCATGGCGTTGGTCGGCTCATCGAGGAACAAAAGCTTGGGTCGGCGCAGCAGTAGCCGGGCCAAAGCGACGCCCTGACGCTGACCGCCCGACAGATGCGCGCCCTTTTCGCCGATATACTGATCCAGCCCCCGAGGCAGGGTCGCCACAAATCCGTGGATGCCGGCCTGATGCAATGCAGCGTCGATATCGTCGGATGAGACGTGCTTCTGCCCGATCAGAAGATTTTCGCGCAAGGTGCCGGTGAACAGATCGGGATCCTGCGGAAGATATCCGATGCCAGCGCGCAGTTCCGCCGGGTCGTAATGCCCGATGGCATGCCCATCGATCACGATCGTGCCGCCATCGGGCTGCAACAGACCGCAGAGGAGCTTGCCAAGCGTACTTTTGCCGGATCCGACACGACCGATCAGCGCCACGGTGTCCCCCGGTCGGATCTGGAGCGACACATCGGTAAGCGCCGCAACATCCGCGCCGGGATAGCGGAAATTCACGCCTGTCAGATCCACAGCCCCCCGCGTTACCCGCAGGGTCGAGCGGATGCTGTCGTCACGTTCCGGCGGCATCGCCATGAACTCGGACAGGGCCGCCATCGCGCGCATCGCGAACTGGGCGCGAAAGATGGTCTGCGCGATAGTGCCAAGCGGGGCCAGCGCACGGCTTGCGAGGATATTGGCGGCGATCAGCGCGCCGATCGTGATGCTGCCCTCGGCAATCAGGAAAACACCCCAGACGATGATGCCGATGCTGACGAATTGCTGGATCGCCTGTGTGCCGTTGGTGGCGAAATTCGACCAGAAGCGCCCGCGCCCGCCGATCCGGGCCGATGCGGCGCTGGCGCGATCCCATTCGCGCTGCATGACCGGTTCGGCATTCAGCGACTTGACCGTCTCCAGCCCCATCAGGGTTTCGATCAGGACGGTCTGACGGCGGCGGGCGACCTGCTGGGATTGACGGACAGCGCGTGCCATCGGCACCTTGGCGGCCAGCGCCACCACCAGCATCGCCGGGATCGCCAGCAAGGGCACAAAGGCCAATGGGCCGACGATCACATAGAGAACCGCGATGAACAGGCCGATGAACAGAAGGTCGATCACCGACACGAGGCTGGCCGAGCCGAAGAATTCGCGCACCGATTCAAAATCGCGTATGTGATTGGTCACCCCCACCGCCCCTTCGGGATGCGCGCCAAGCCGCAGATTCATGGCCTGCCGGAACAGGCTGGAGGCGATACCGGTATCCAGCCGCCGCCCGATCCTTTCGAGCACGCTGGCCCGCAGGGTGCGCAGCATCCAGTCCAGCACAAGCGCCAACCCGACACCAATCGCCAGCGTCCAGAGCGTGACAAAGGCAAGGTTCGGGATCACTCGGTCATAGACGTTCATCACGAAGATCGGCAGCGCAAGACCCAAGGTATTCACGCACAGCGCGGCAAGAAACACCTGAAGCCAGCCCGACCAGTTCTCGCGCATGGGGCGCCAGAACCAATGCCCCCTGCGCGTGGGGGCATCGGGGGCAAGACGTGCATCGGCGCGCGTATCATCGACGGTGACCAGCATCACCTCCGAGAGGATGCGGCGGCTCAGGTCGCGCAACGACACCTCGCGTTCGGCGGTATCGCGGCCCGGCTCGACGATGCGGGCAGTGCGGGTGTCGGGCGCCATATCCAGCAGGACAATGGGCACGCCATCACGATCAAAAAGCACACAAGGCAGCACCGCCGGATCAAGCCGCGCCAACTTGCGCAGCACCAGTCGCGTGGTCATTCCACCCGCCGCCAGCGCCAGCGCAAGGGACGACCGGTCGCGCCCATCGAAGCCGACCGGCAACCGGGCCAGCGCCGCCTCGGATGTCCAGGGCAGATCGTGATGACCTGCAAACCAAGCGGCGGTGGCCAGTGCGGCACCCGCGCTATCTGCCGAGGTCGCCCCCCTGCCCTGATCGTCACGCGCAATGTCCGCGTGCGCGCTCATTCGAGCGACGGGATCCCGGTTCTGAAGATCGCCGCGGGACGATCTGCGCGCGCGCGCTCTTCGAAGTCGGGGATCAGCGGGATATCGGCGGGTTTGACCTCGAAATACGCGGCCAGCTTGCTTTGAGCGGCCAGGATCCGGAACTGGCTGAAGGCAAGGCTGGACTGGGCGCTGACCTCTTCGAAGCGGATGTTGAAATAGGTGCGCTCGGCGTCGAGGACGTCCAGAAGGCTGCGGGTGCCGGCTTGAAACTGTTCCTGATATTGTTCGGTGGTCTTGCGCGCCGCTTCCAGACGCCGCCCCAAAAGCACGGTGCGTTCTATATTGGTCGTGTAGGAAATCCATGTGCGCGCCGCCAATTCGCGGACATCACGCACAGCCTGGCTGCGCTCGGCGATCGCTTCGGAGGTCCGATAGGCCAGCGCGGCGCTGCGGGCCTTGCGGCCACCTGCATAAAACTCCCAGTTCATCCGCACACCCACAAACGCATCGGATTGATCCCCGCCGACACCGTCCAGATCCGAACCGGCCCGCACACCGGCCCGCAAGGTCAGCTCGGGCAATTCGTCCGCGCGGTCAACCCCGGCCTGATATTTGCTCTGATTGATCCGGGTATCGGCGAGTTTGATCTGGTGGCTCTGACGGACGCTGCGAAGGGCCAGGTCTTCCATGCTGTCCGGCAGATCGCGGACCCGCGGGATCGACATGGACTGCCCCGGTTTGCGTCCGATCACCGCCTCGTAGCGCGCATATGTCTCGGCCATGGCCTGATCAACCTGGAGCCGGCCCAGACGGGCGGCCATCAGGCGTTCTTCCATTTCGAAACGGTCACTGGATGACAGGCGCCCGGCATCGACAAGATTGTTCACCTGACGCGAAATTTCGATGTGACGGCGGATGTTCTGATCAGCCACCAGCCTGAGGTCACGGTGACGGATGACGTCGATATAGGCTTCGACCGCGTTGAGAGCGAGCGTTTCGGATGCGTCAAGCAACCGGAAGATCGCCCCGTCCACCCGCGCCGCTTCACGGTACAGCGTGTTGGCCCGGCGGTAGCCATCGAAAATGTCATATTCCGCGACCACGCCGATTTCCCGCGCAAAACGGGTTTCGCGGTTTTCAGCAGGGGTCAAGCGTGCAGAATCGTCATAGATTTCCGCCCCACCCTCGGCGAAAAGACTGAGGCGAGGCACGAAATCACGCTCGTTCTGCAGCAATTCCATTGCCGAAGCGCGCACGTCCGCCTGCCGCGCCAGTGCGGTGGGGTTCTGCGTAACAGCCGCATGCACGGCTTGTTTCATGGGTTCAGCAACTGCCGGAGCGCCGAAAGACACAAGCGCAAACGTCATTGCACGTGCCGTTAGCCGGGCACATCTTCTATAGTCTGTAAAAATCAGCATACCATCCCCTGCAAATTCTGGGAAACAACGAACGAAAATCAATGCTGCGAAGCATGGGGACAAATTCCTTTTAGATCAAGGAATTTGATGGGTTTGTTGCCGTAGATTGATGAAGTGCCAGTTACACGAGGCGCACCACGAGATACAAAATCAGCACATAGCTGAGCTGATGGGCAAACTGATCGAGGCCCGCCAGCGTCCAGAACTCTTTCTGATGGGCGGTATAGCCCTGCTTTTTCAAGACACGATCCTTGAACCAGTCCAGATGGTAATGAAGCACGAATTCGCCCAGAACGATCAGCGCCAGACTCAACGGGGCCAAGGGCGTCAGCAGCAAAATACCCGCCGTCAGCACAGCATGAAGGCCCGCATGCACAATACCGCCCGGATGGCCGTAGATGCCCTTGGTGCGCACCATCCAGCCCGTCTGCAGGATGAAATCCGCCACCAGGTGCTTGATCTGGAAGATCACCAAAAGGATCAGGAGAAAAGTGACCGACATCATGTCCGCTCGTTCATTTTTTTATTCGTGCGACGCAATTTGTCTGCAAGGGCGGCGGCCATTGCCAAATGCCAGTAAGCCGCCAGGTCCGCGTCGGTTCGGGAAAGTGATTTAATTATAGTCTCTGACAGGCGGTACACGACCGCTTCACGATCTGCAACTACATCGGCCGTTCGCCCGGTGCCCGTATAGGCCGCGATTTCGCCCACGATCGCACCCGGTCGCAGCTTCTGAATGCGATGCGAATGTCCTGTTTCATCCCGCAAATAGACCGAAAGATTGCCCTGATCGAGGATGAAAACATCGCCCGAAACATCGCCCTGGGCCACCAGCACCGTGCCCTGCGCGACTGTCTGGCGCTCCATTGCATCCAGCAGCCCCTGCGCGGCATCGGGATCGTTGATGATCTGGGTCAGGGCTGACAAGGCGGTTTCATCGGCTTCGGCTGGCTCCAGCCGTTCGAGCAGCGCGTCTTCCTGCATCTCAAGCGCCAGATCGCAGCTGGTCTGGACGGTGATCCGCGCGTCACCGGGCAAGAGGCCGCCGCGAAGAAGATCATCCCCAACCTGCGCGTTCACAGCACACAGGATCAACCGGACATCCCGCCCCAATGCCATGAATTGAAGCCTGCGCAACGCTTGGATCGCGGCCGCGTCCACGCGGCTCACGCGGTGGAAATCAAGGATGACCGTGGTGACGCGTGCGGGACGGTTCAGCAGGTCACGCATCTGTCTTGAAAGCTGCGTGACCGATCCGAAAAACAAGAATCCCTGCAATTCGACCACCGCGACCTCATGGCCGTGACGATCCAGAAACGCGGTCTGAACAGGGCCGCGATCCACGGTGCTGCGGCGCGCGCTCATATCCGAGACAGACCGAACGACAGGCAGGCGGGCATAGATCGCAGCGAATATCAGACTGGCGGTCACCACGCCCAGCATGATTGCCTCGGGCATGCCCAAAGTGATCGAGACCACGACAATCGCAATGCTCAGAAGCTGATCCGGCAATGACTGCTGATGACGCCGCGTCATCAGCCAGTCGGCCATGATCGACAAACCGAAATAGATCAGCAGACCCGAAGAAATAAACCGCGGCACCCCAAGAAGCACCGCCTCGGAGCCAGCAATACCGAACAGCAACACAGCACAGGCCGTCAACGCGGGAAGGCGCCCTTGCCCGCCGATCATGGTTGCGATCAACGTCTTGCTGGAGCTTATATAGCTGGGCGCGCTGCCAAGCAGACCGGTTGCGATATTGGTCACGCCGCTCCGCGCCAGTTCGGACCGGGTATCGACATCGCGCCCCAAGGTCATCTCGATCCCCGCAACGTTCAGCATCGCGCCGAAGACACAGATCAGCACCGCCGAGGCAACGAGGCTCCAGTTGTCGACAAGCAACGCCCAGGGAATACTGTCGATCATGGTCACATCGGGGAAAAATTCCTGCGCAAGCGATGCTGGGGCAAGCAGCCCGAACCTGTAGAATGTCTGCGCCAAATCATCCGACATCGCCATGGTGGCATTGACGCCGACAACGCCCAGAAGCAGGCAGCCGACCAGACCGAAGTTGGAGGAAAGCCGGACCGCAAGCCATATCAGCGCCGCGAACCCCACCGACATGAAAGGCAATCCGCGCTGATCCAGCGTCGCATCTGCGGAACACGCGCCGCCGGCGCAAACCAGCTGCATCGCCGACACCACAAGCAGAGCGCCTGAGGCCGCCAGATAACCCGCCGTGACCGAATACGGAATGACACGCACCATGCGCCCCAGATCGAAGACCGACATCAGGATCATCAGTGCTCCGGCAGAGACCGACGTGAGGCCAAGCAAGAAAAGCGCGCTCAAAACCTTGATGTCAGACGTCAAATCCGCCTGCTGAATTATGAATATCACCGGCATCAGCACCGCAACCGGCGCCATCTGCGCGTTCGAAAAAACGGTGCCCACGAAAAACCGGCCCATCGTCAACGAAAAGGTGCCAACCAGCCCCGCCAGCAGAAAGATCGACAATCCAAGCTGTCCGCCAACCGCGAGACCGCCCGCGAAAAGAAGCGTCGTGAGGGCGACGGAATGGCCCAGACTGTCAAATCCAAGGATGACCCCGGCAATTACCTGCCTGCGGAAAGACACCGGGCCCGCATCGGTCGCCCCCCTGCTCATGTCACGCGTTCGCCCCGCTGATCCTCGCGTTGGCGTCGACCAATTTGCGACGCGTGGCAAGCGAGAGATGCTGTTCAAGGAAAGCGCGGAATTCACTGTCGGCCCTGGCAAGGCGGCGCAGATCTTCGCCAGCAACGGAAAACAGCCGGCTGGGGCTGTCGATGACCACCGAGGCGGTGGCGGGACCGGGCTCCATCACGTTCATCTCGCCGATGAAGCCCTGCCGGATTTCAGCCACGCGACGCTCGCCCGAGCGCACATCGGCTGACCCGTCAAGAAGGAAATGCAGGTGGGTGACCTCCAGCCCCTGAACCGTCAATTCGGTGCCGGGGGCTGCATCGCTCCAGATCCCGCGATCAAGGATCTTGCGACACATCGGTTTGGGCATACCCTTGAGCCCCGCTTTTATCAGGGTGCGTTCTTCGTCGTTGAAGCGCATGGTGCTGTGCAGGATGAACAGACGGCACAGGCCAACCACGCTGATCAGGATCCACATGATCTGAATGATTGCGGAAGACATGTTGAACGCTTGCGTCAGACTGACCAGAACCAGGCTGGCCGCCGTCAGGTTCATCAGCGTGTAAACATATCCGGCGCCACGGATCAGACCCATTTGCAACAGCGAGTACGACATGAGGTAAAACCCAACACCCGCATAACCAGCCCAGTCGTAAACGGATGCGTCGCCAAACATCTGATCCGGCTCCCATTAATAATTCAAACAAACAAAATCGCGTCGACGGTATGCGCTAAGGCAAACGTATGCAATCCATGGATTTCAAAGCTTTCTTTCCGCGTCCAGCCCGCTTTTCATGGTCTCCGAGTCAGGCTCCAGCCTGTGGATCGCAAGGTAGGCTTCAGGGCGTTTTTCAATCCCGTCCAGAAGTCTCTCGACGATCAATTGAACGATCGCCAGACCGAAGGCGGGATAATTCTGATAGATCGACAGGAACTTCGCCTCGTCGATGGCGAGGATGCGACACGGCTTGACGCATCTTGCCGAAACCGTGCGCTCCTTGGCTTTGCTGAAAAAAGCTATTTCACCAAAAATCTCGCCTTCACAGAGGGTTATGCCCAACTCTTCAAGCAATACCTCACCGCTATCGATAAAATACAGGTTATCCGGGGGGGCGCCTTTTCTGAACACATACTCCGTTGCCTCGTAGTCGACCGGCCTTGCCATCCGGCGTAGCCAGTCAAATTCGGCGCGCGTGCCCCGCGTGCGGCGCATGGTGCCGATATTGCGCAGGATTTCCCAAAGGCGGTAAAGATTGAAAGGCAAAAGCAGCGCGTGCAGGGCGAAGATCGGCAGCACGCTATCAAGCCAGCCATACGCCGCAAAGAAGACATTGGCCCCGATGGCCGCAATCCTGAGCGGCAGCATGGTCTTCATCGCATAGGCCGCGATCGTAAAGCATGCCGCGATCCAGGCCAGAATATCGATAGCACTCATTGGTTGATGCCCCGCCGTTTTGGCTGCTGGCAGGACTCGCAGGTGCTGCAAATGAAGTTCAAAAGATCAATACCCCTCTGCCATCCAATCTTGACACATAAAACTGCACATCAAAAAACCCGTAGACCGTTATGGCGTGAAACGACGAAACATGGCAATTGCACATCGCTCAACGCCCGCCTGTAGCGCTGCGACCTGCGATAAATGCTGCCAAAAAAGGCACGCCGTGTGTGGGGTCAATCCCTCTCGCTGACCATATACCGCGAGCGTGCCAGCCATTCGGGAGAAATCTCGATCCCCCAGCCGGGTGCGTCGGTGACACCGGCATGGCCATCAGTGATCGTATAAGGATCGTTGACAAAAAGCCCCTCTTGCCACGGGTAATAGTCAGGCCCCTCGATTGAAAATTCCAGGTACTTGCCCGCGTTGGGAATGGCGCGCAACAGATGCATGGTGAACAATGTGACCAGCGACAGGTTCGCACAATGCGGGGTGACAGGAAGACCTGCCGCTTCGGCCATACGGCACACCCGCAAGGTCCGGCAGATCCCGCCCAGATAGAGAATGTCAGGTTGGACGATATCGACCGCGCGCATGTCGATCATCCGGCGCCATGTGGGCAGATCGCAATCCTGCTCGCCTCCGGTCACGTCGATTTTCAGGGCGTCGGTCACCTGCTTGGTCTGTTCAAGCTCCCAATAGGGGCACGGTTCCTCATAGTGGCAGAACCCATGATCTTGCAGCAGATGTCCGACCTCGATCGCCCGGTCTGGGCTGTAACAGCTGTTGGCGTCGATCAGCAGGTCGGGGGTGTCGCCCAACCGTTTGCGCATCAGGGGAATGATCTCTTCTGTGCGACCCGGCCATTCATCGCGGTTGCGCCCCACTTCGGCGCCGGCGCGAACCTTGAAGGCGTCAAACCCCTTCTCGTCGCGCAGTCGGAGCATCCTGTCTGCCTCATCCGACGGGGTGATGTCGCGTTTCATCGAACTGGCATAGGCGCGGATCGGGCCGGGAGATCCCCCCAGAAGCGATGCAACCGGACGCCCTGCCTGCTTACCCTTGAGATCCCAGATCGCCGTATCGACCCCTGCCATCGCCCGCCGCAGATAGGAGCCGGGGACTTTGTGTTCGCGCTCGGC
>JALQUE010000256.1 GCA_023260815.1 Roseovarius sp. | reverse complement strand
CCGTTTCGGCCGACGCCACGCCACCCACGCCGATCAGCGGCATCGTGCCCCCCGTCAGCGCCGACAAGGTCGCCAGAACCCGTGTCGATTTCTCGAACAGGGGCGCCCCCGACAGCCCGCCCTTTTCCGCTGCGTGCGGGCCGTGCAAACCCTCGCGGTCCAGTGTGGTGTTGGTGGCGATGATCCCCGCCAGACCCGCCGCCACGGCCACATCCGCGATCTCCGACAGTTCCGAGGCGCTCAGATCCGGGGCGATCTTGAGGAATATCGGGATCGCGCGCGGGAGCCCGTCGCGCGCCGCCATCACCCCGGCCAGCAGCTTGGCCAGCGCCTCGGCGCCCTGCAGGTCGCGCAGTTTTTCGGTGTTCGGACTGCTGACATTGACCGTCGCGAAATCCAGATTCCGTCCGCAATGGGCCAGCACGCGGGCGAAATCCTCGGCCCGGTCCGCACTGTCCTTGTTGGCCCCCAGATTAAGCCCGATCACCGCGTCGCGTGGACGATTGGCCAGCCGCGCGCCCACCGTCTCCATACCCTCGTTGTTGAAGCCGAAGCGGTTGATCACCGCCCGGTCCTGCGCCAACCGGAACAGGCGCGGGCGCGGATTGCCCGGTTGTGCGTTCGGCGTCACGGCGCCCACCTCCAGAAACCCGAACCCGGCGCGGCTCAGCGGGGACAGCGCCACCGCGTTCTTGTCGAACCCCGCCGCCAGCCCCACCGGGTTGGCCAGATGCAGCCCCGCCACCTCGCAGCGCAGTCGGTCCGAGGTGACAAGCCCGGGCAGGGGCGTCAGGCCCGCGCGCAGCGCCAGCAGTGCCGCATCATGGGCGCGCTCCGGCTCCAGCCGGTGCAGCGCCGCCAGCCCCAGCCGTTCCAGCACGCTCATTCCAGACCCGGTGGAAACTGATGCACCCCGTCGGCCAGGGGCAGAGGTTGCGCCCACTGCACATCCTCCAGCCGCAGATCGCGGTAGAGATGCGGAAACAGCGCCCCGCCGCGCGACGGCTCCCATGTCAGGGCGCCGCCAAGCGTTTCGGCCTCGACCGCCACCAGCATCAACCCGTCCTGTCCCGCGAAATGCTTCGCGGCCGTCTCGGCCGCCTGCGCGGCGGTCGAGAAATGGATATAGCCATCGGCCAGATCGACCGGCGCGCCACGGGTAACCCCCTCGCGACGCAGCGCCTGCCATTCATCGGTGTGGAAAATCTTGTAAATCAGCATGGCACGGGTGATGCCTTGCGCGCGCGCGCCGGTCAAGCGACAAACCGGTCAAGCGACAAACCAGCCCGGCGATACGGCCCCTTTGCAATCGCGCCCCGGCAGGGCAGACTTGGCCGCGATGCTCTGACCGTCTCGAGGCGCTGAATGACCACCGTCAAGGCCCAGTACGAAGCCTACCCTTACCCCGAACGCGATCCCGCTGACGAAGCGCGGCGCCTTGTCACCGGTTCGCCCTCTCATCCCCTTGAGATCGACCATTTCCTGTTCGACGGCTGCCGTGACTGGTCGCAGCCGCTGCGCGTTCTGGTGGCCGGCGGCGGCACAGGCGACGGGCTGATCCAGATTGCCGCGCTGATGAAGCAGGCGGGCCGGCCCTGCGCGGTGACCTATCTCGATCTCTCCACCGCCTCGCGCAAGGTGGCCGAGGCGCGCGCGGCGGCGCGCGGTCTCGATGCGATCACCTTTCTGACAGGCAGCCTGCTCGATGCGCCGGATCTGGGGAGCTTCGATTATATCGATTGCTGCGGTGTTCTGCACCACCTGCCCGATCCGGGCGCGGGCTTTGCCGCCTTGCGGGCAGCCCTCGCGCCGGGGGGCGGTATGGGCTTCATGGTCTACGCGCCCTATGGCCGCTCGGGCGTTTATCCGCTGCAGGCGGCGTTCGGCACGCTCTATCAGGGGCTTGACCCCGCCGAGCGTCTGTCGCGTGCCCGCGCGCTGCTTGACCGTCTGCCTGACGGGCACCCGTTCCGGACCAACCCCAATCTGGGCGATCACAAGGACAGCGACGCAGGCTTTTACGATCTGCTGCTGCACAGTCAGGATCGCGCCTTCACCGTGGCCGAACTCCTTGAAACGATGCAGGCGACGGGCTGGGCCTTGTCGGGCTTCACGATGCCCGCGCTCTATGATCTGGCCCGCCTGACCGACCGCCCCCCGCATCTGGGCGATCTTGACGCGATGGCCGTGGCCGAGCAGCTCAATGGCACGATCAAGGTGCATGTCGGCTATGCCGTGGCGTCGGATGCGGCGCGCAGTCCGGCCTCGGGACGCAACCGTGCGCGAATTCCCCACCTCAAGGGGATCGACCCGCGCGCCCTGGCGCAGGCCGTGGCGCAAGGCCAGCGCCCGCAGCTTGGCTTCGGGTCCGTGACCGCGCGCCTGGTCTTGCCCAAACAAGCCGCGCCCCTGATCGCGGCCATCGACGGGCGGCGCAGCCTGGCACAGATCGCTCAGGTCACCGGCACCGACCCCATCTCGATGGGCGCGACATGGGCGCAGATCGAAACCGAACTGACCGGCTGGGGTGCGCTGCTCTATTCGTCGATCCTCAAGGGCGCCTAGACGCGATGTGCGGCCGCTTCGCCCTCACGCTGCCCAATGACGCGATGGCGCAGCTCTTTGCGGCGGCCCCGGCCAATGATCTGCCCGATCCGCCCGATTACAACATCTGTCCCACCAACCGCGTCCACACCGTGACCACAGCCCCCGAGGGGCGTCGGTTGGGCGCGATGCGGTGGGGGTTCATTCCGCATTGGTACAAAACCCCCTCCGACGGCCCGCTTCTGATCAATGCCCGCGCCGAAACCATCGCCGAGAAACCCGCCTTTCGCACCGCTTGTCGCGACCGGCGCTGCCTGATCCCCGCCAGCGGCTTTTACGAATGGACCAAGGATGCCGACGCGAACCGCCTGCCGTGGTATATCACGCCTGCCGATGATAGCCCGCTGGCCTTTGCCGGGATCTATCAGGACTGGGGACAGGGCGAGGACCGGGTGACCACCTGCGCCATCGTGACCTGTGCCGCCAACCCCCCGATGCAGCGCCTGCACAGCCGGATGCCGGTGATCCTGGCCCCCCGCGACTGGCCTTTGTGGCTGGGCGAGGCCGGGCATGGCGCGGCAGCCCTGATGCGTCCCGCCCCCGATGCGGCGCTGACCTTCTGGCGCGTCGATCCTGCGGTGAATTCCAACCGCGCCACCGGGGCCGACCTGATCGCCCCGATCGAGGTCTGACCCCGGTCCGGTTTTCGTGGTTGGCATTCGCGCGGTCGCGCGCCACAGTGCCGCCCAACCGGGACGCCGCCCAACCGACACGTCCCGTCCAACGCATCGGAGCCTGACATGCCAACCCGCCCCCTCCGCGTCGCCATCAACGGCTTTGGCCGCATCGGCCGCACGCTTCTGCGCATCCTCTTGCGCGATGCGCCCGATATCGACCTTGTCCTCATCAACGAGATCGAGCCGCTGCCCACCTGCGCTTACCTCTTCCAGTATGACAGCGTCTTCGGCCCCTGGCCCGGCGAGGTGGCGGCAGGGCAGGGCGTTCTCACCGTCGATGGGCGTGCGATCCCGTTTCACGCCGCGCAGGATTTGCGCGCGCTGGATCTGTCGGGCGTGGATGTGGTGCTGGAATGCACCGGTATGGGCGGCGCGCGCGCGATGGCCGAACGCGGGCTGGCCGCAGGGGCCGCGGCGGTGCTGGTCTCCGGCCCCTCCGCCGAAGCCGATGTGACGCTGGTCCTCGGTGCCAACGAGAGCGATCTGACCGATCAACGCATCATCTCGAACGCGTCTTGCACGACCAACGCTCTGGCGCCGCTGGTGCGGTTGCTGGATGACGCGTTCGGGGTGGTCAGCGGCCAGATGACCACCGTGCATTGCTACACCGGCAGCCAGCCGACCGTCGACAAACCGCGCAGCGCGCCCGAACGCAGCCGTGCCGCCGCCCTGTCGATGGTGCCCACCACCACCAGCGCGCAGCATCAGACCGGGCTTGTGCTGCCGCATATGAAAGACCGGATCGAGGCGCGGGCGATCCGTGTGCCCACCGCCAGTGTGTCCTGTCTGGACCTGACCGTGCAGACGCGCGCGCCGGTCTCCCGCGACGAGGTGAACGCGGTTCTCAAGGCCGCCGCCGATCGCTCTGCGGTGTTTGGCTGGACCACGCAGCCGCTGGTCAGCTCGGATCTGCGCGGTCGGCCCGAATCGGTCATCATGAGCGGGCTGGAAACGTCGGTGTCCAATGGCGGGCTTTTGCGGGTGTTTGGCTGGTATGACAACGAATGGGGCTTTTCGTGCCGGATGCTCGACATGGCCCGCCTCATCGGCGCCCGCTGAAACGATTTCTTCAAAAGAAATCGCCCCGGAAACTTTCAAAGTTTCCGGCACCACCCGGCAGCCAACCCGCCCCGCCAATCCGACCCCGCCTCAGCGCCGGATTTCGAACCGGTCCAGCCCGGCAGGGTCGGCCAGAGCCGTGTCCACCCGGTCCACCCGTGCGCGATCCGGCCCGCCATGCAGCGCCGCCAGCATGTCCTGCACCACATCGCGCGGCCCTTGGATCAAGGCGGTCACCGTGCCATCGGCCTCGTTCCTGACCCATCCCGTCAGGCCGCGCGCCTGCGCTTGGCGCTGCACCCAGGCCCGGAACGCCACCCCTTGCACCCGGCCCGTGATCCGGGCGTGACGGGCTGTCGTCTGCGTCATGTCAGCTCCTTTCGCGTCTTGTCTGCATCATCGCATCCGCAAACCGTTCCCGGTCCTGCCATCCCCCGACGCCAGCTATTGACCAAGCCTGCATTGCGGCGCATATCCCTGCGCATGACACCGCTTTCGCATATCCGCAATTTCTCGATCGTGGCCCATATCGACCACGGTAAATCCACCCTTGCCGATCGTCTGATCCAGATGACCGACACGGTGGCCGAACGGGACATGAAGGAACAGCTTCTCGACTCGATGGATATCGAACGCGAACGCGGCATCACCATCAAGGCGAACACTGTCCGCATCGACTTCACAGCCGAGGACGGTCAGCAATATGTGCTCAACCTGATCGACACGCCGGGCCATGTGG
>JALQUE010000212.1 GCA_023260815.1 Roseovarius sp. | reverse complement strand
GGGTGTCGTGCATCCCGACGGCTATATCCAGCTCAAGGACCGCTCCAAGGACATCATCATCTCGGGCGGCGAGAATATCTCGTCGATCGAGGTCGAAGAGGCGCTCTATCGTCACCCTGCCGTTGCGGTCGCCGCGGTCGTCGCCATGCCACATGACAAGTGGGGCGAAACGCCTTGCGCCTTCGTGCAGCTGTCCTCAGGCCATGACGCCGACGAAGCCACCTTGCGCGCATGGTGCCGTGATCATCTGGCCCCCTACAAGGTGCCCGGTCGCATCGTCTTCGCCGAGATCCCCAGAACCTCCACCGGCAAGATCCAGAAATTCGTTCTCCGCGATCAGGCCCGCGAGATGGCGGGCTAGATCACCCTCGGCTCGGCCCCTGCGGCCACCACACCGCGCGCTGTGTTCACCGCGCGCGGTGCGGTCCCCCATACCGACGCGATACCGACGTGATACCGATACGATACCGCACCCGGTTTTGCGCGATTAACCAATCGGTTGCGCCCTGATTCGCCAGATCGGCCCAAGCGTGTTCCAGACACCCTATGCAAGCCGCCAGTTTTGCCTTATCTGCGGCTGATCCACAGATAACCGGAACGCCGCACCCATGAACATGATGTCCACCTTCGTCAAACCCATGCACCCCGAGGGCCGCAAATTCGTGGCGATATTCGCCGCGATCACCCTCGCCCTCTTCCTGATCGAGGACATGCTGGGCTGGATCGGTGTTGGCTTAACTGTCTGGTGCTACTACTTTTTCCGCGATCCCGAACGGGTGCCGCCCGCGCGCGACGATGTCATCATCAGCCCCGCGGATGGTATCGTATCGCTGATCGAACCCGCCATTCCCCCCGCCGAACTTGGCCTTCCCGACACGCCCCTGACCCGCGTCAGCGTGTTCATGTCGGTGTTCAACTGCCACGTGAACCGCGCCCCCGTCGCCGGCGAAGTCACCGCCATCGCCTACCGCCCCGGTAAATTTTTAAACGCATCTCTGGACAAGGCCAGCGCCGACAACGAACGCAACAGCTTGGTGATCCGGATGTCCAACCAACAAGATCTTGCGGTCGTCCAAATCGCCGGCTTGGTGGCCCGCAGGATTGTGTGTTTCGTAAAACGCGGTGATCGTGTAGAGATGTCGCAGCGGTTTGGCCTGATCCGCTTTGGATCACGGCTGGATGTCTACCTTCCTCAGGGCATCGAACCGCAAGTACGTATCGGGCAAACGATGGTCGCCGGGGAAACCGTGATCGCCACTCTCGATGCGCCCAAAATGGATCACGACGCGAACACATGATACGACCACCCGCAAAATCCATCACCGATCTGACATTTGTCAGGCTTATCCCCAACATGCTGACCCTTGGCGCGGTCTGCGCCGGGATCACCGCCATACGCTTTGGCGTTCAGGGAAATTACGTTGTCGCGGTGCAGCTTATCCTGCTCGCCGCCGTGCTTGACGGGATCGACGGGCGGGTGGCGCGCTATGTCGGATGCGACAGTCAATTCGGGCTTGAACTGGACTCGCTGGCCGATTTTCTGAATTTCGGCGTCGCGCCTGCTTTGATCGTGTATTTCTGGGGCATGCAAGACATGGGGTCGTTCGGCTGGAGCGTGGCACTGGCTTTCGCGATCTGCTGCATCCTCCGCTTGGCGCGCTTCAATGTCAGTGCGCGCGACCCATCGGCCACGGCGCCCGCAAGCCATTTCACCGGCGTTCCCGCCCCGGCCGGCGCCCTGCTTGTCCTGGCGCCGCTGCTGCTGTCCTTCGCCTTCACCGACCGTCCCGCCCTGTCGGGTATCGCGGTCAGCCTCTATATGTTGTTCATAGGGTTTTTGATGGTCAGCCGCGTGCCGACACCGTCGTTCAAATCCATTCGGATCGCGCGTGAAAACAGGCTGTTGGCGGTGATCGCGGTGATTGTCGCGCTTGTCGCGCTGGCTGCGTTCGAATGGATCACCTTGCTGTCCGCCTGCGCCGCCTATCTTGCTGCAGTACTTGTGTCTTTCGTCGCAGAACTGCGCCGCGCCGATCACAACGAGTGACCCCATGGACCCCAAATCGATCGAATCTTCCTATGCGCGTTGGGCACCCATCTATGATGCGACCTTCGGCAAGATCACCAATGCGGGGCGCCATCGCGCCGTCCGCCTGATCAATCAGCGGCCCGGCACCGTGCTCGAGGTGGGCGTGGGCACGGGCCTCGCCTTACCGCATTACGATCCGAAATGCGCCGTTACCGGCATTGATTTCTCCGAGGATATGCTGGCCAAAGCCCAACGCAAGGTGACCGATCTGGGCTTGGATCACGTCAAGGCACTGCGCCAGATGGATGCGCGGCACCTTGATTTTCCCGACAACAGCTTTGACACTGTCGCGGCGATGCATGTGCTGTCGGTCGTGCCCGAGCCTGAAAAGGTGATGGCCGAAATCGCCCGCGTCTGTGCCCCCGGTGGCCGGGTGGTCATCACCAATCATTTCGTGCATGAGCGCGGGTTTCTTGCCTTCCTTGGCCGGGTCACTGCGCCATTTGCCAATCTTCTGGGCTGGCATTCGGATTTCCATATCGACAAAGTAATGCGCGATGACCTCTCGGTGACTGAACGTAAATCACTGCCGCCCATCGGCATGATGACCTTTCTGGTGATGGAAAAACCTCGCCCGTCCTGAGGGGTTCGGCCTTGGATCATATGCCCTTCCCTTTTCGGGCGATCCGTTCCACCAAAGGGCATGACGATCCTTGCCTTCCTTCGGTCCAATGCGCCCTGGCTGTCCGCCGGTGTCCTGCTGACGTTCCTCAGCAGTTTTGGACAGACGTTCTTCATTTCCGTCTTCGCCGGTGAAATTCGCGCTGAATTCGGTCTGTCGCATGGGGAATGGGGCGGTATTTACACCCTGGGCACAGGGCTTTCCGCGCTTGTCATGGTCTGGGCTGGCGGCCTGACCGATCTGTTCCGTGTCCGGGGGCTTGGCGCGCTCGTTCTTTTGCTGCTGACGGGCGCTTGCCTGTTCATGGCGCTCAACCCGGTCTGGTGGCTGTTGCCTGCGGTGATTTTCACCCTGCGCTTCGCGGGCCAAGGCATGACCAGCCATATCGCCGTGGTCGCCATGTCGCGCTGGTTTATCGCCACCCGCGGCAAGGCCCTATCGGTGGCGACCCTTGGCTTCGCGGCAGGTGAGGCGCTGCTACCGCTGATCTTTGTGGCCTTGATGATCCATTACGATTGGCGCCTGCTTTGGGGGCTGGCCGGGATCATCGCTGTCGCTGGTATCCCGATCCTTCTGCTTTTGTTGCGCAATGAACGCACCCCGCAATCCATGGCACATCACAGCCAATCCACCGGGATGGAGGCACGCCATTGGACCCGCAACCAGACGATGCGGCATTTCCTGTTCTGGTTCATGATTCCCGCCCTTCTTGGCCCGTCGGCGTTCAATACGGCGTTCTTCTTCCATCAGGTCCATTTCGCTGACATCAAGAATGTCGCGCATGTGGATCTTGTGGCGATGTTTCCATTCTACACGGCGGTGTCCATTACTGCGATGGTGCTGTCAGGCTGGGCACTTGATCGTCTGGGAACAGCGCGACTGATGCCAATGTCACAACTGCCCATGGTTCTGGCCTTTCTTCTGTTCGCTCAGGCAGACGGGCCAATAGCCACCTTTCTGGGGTTTTTCTTTCTTGGTTTGACCACGGGGATGAACACCACCTTGCCCAACGCCTTCTGGGCCGAATTTTACGGCACGCGGAACATCGGCTCGATCAAGGCGATGGCGGCTGCGATCATGGTGCTTGGCTCGGCGATTGGTCCGGGGCTGACGGGGCTGGGGATTGATCTGGGTCTGGGGATCGAGGCGCAATATGTCCTCATCGCCGGCTATTTCGTCTTTGCGACGGGGATGATGAGCGTGGGCATCGCCCGCGCGCGGCCGCTTCTAACGCTTCCGCCGTAAATACACGTAATAAGCCCCGCCGCCGCCGTGGGTGATATGCGCTTCGGTGATCTGCAAAACAACCTGCGCCAAAGGCGGTGACGACAGCCATTGCGGAACGTTATGGCGCAGCACCCCGCGCCTGACCGGGATCGGGCCGCCCTCGTCGCGGGTCTTGCCCTTGCCGGTGATGACAAGCACCAGCCGCTTGCCCTGCGCATGGGCGTTCAGGATAAACCCCATAAGCGCTGGATGCGCCTGATCCATCGTCATGCCGTGCAGGTCCAGCCGTGCTTCGGGAACCACTTTGCCCCGCTTCAGCTTGCCATAGGTCTTTTGATCCATCTTGACCGGCTGCCGGGCGATCCGCTCCGCAATATCGGGAGAGACATCGTGGTCCGGCTTGGTGCCAGCTTTTTTCTGGCCAATCTCGAATTCCTGCAACAGCGGCCGTGCCGCCTTCTGTGCTGCAGGCTTTGCCAACAGGCCGTGATCCTCCCGGCGCTCCGGGTTCAAACGCTCTGTGGTCTTGGCGACCCGCCGCCAAAGCTCGACCTCTTCGGGCTTGAGCCGCCGGCGCATTACTGTAACGGCTCCGTCAGCATGGCAAAGGCACGCTGGATGGGCAAAAGGACAACCATGCGCCCCGGATCGCGCAGCTTTCCAGCCGCGCGGCCCGCCGCATCCCCTGTCCCAAAGAAGATATCAGCGCGCTGCGGTCCCTTGATGGCCGAACCGGTATCCTGCGCCACCATCAGCCGGTTGATCGGATTTTCCCCGCCCTTTTCGATCCAGACTGGTGCTCCAAGCGGCACAAAGGCGGGATCGACCGCTATCGTGCGCCCCGGCGTTACTGAACGGTTCATCGCGCCAAGCGGTCCTTGGTCTGCGGGCACCTGATCGACCGAGCGAAAGAACACATAAGACGGGTTGTGATACAACAGCTCGCGCCCTTCGACAGGGTTGCGCCGCACCCAGTTCTTGATGACCTGCGCGGACACCTGATGCACCTCGTAAATCCCGCGCCGAACCATCTCGACCCCGACCGAGCGGTACTCATGCCCGTTCTTGCCGCCATAGCCAACCCGGATCACACGCCCATCAGGCAGCCTGATCCGGCCTGATCCCTGGATTTGCAGAAAAAACAGCTCGACCGGGTCATCGACCCAGGCAATCTCAAGGCCACGGCCCTTCAGGGCATCACCCGTTTCGATCTCTCGCCTGGTCAGCCACTGGCTTGTGGCCCTCGCCTCGGGCGGCATCCTGTAGACCGGAAACCGATAGCGGCTGTCCGGGCTGAGCGCGCCGTTCAACTCCGGCTCGAAATACCCGGTAAACAGCGGGCGTTTTTCGTTTTCGGTCACGACTGGCCGAAAGAACAGCTCGAAAAAAGCGCGCGCATCGGGTTTTTGCTGCGCCAGCGCACACAAGGCAGACCAATCCGGGTCATCCATATCTGGACAAGTTTCCAAAAACACCGCCAGCGCACGATCGTGATCGTCCTCTTCCCAGCCATCAAGGTCTTGGAAATCAAGGATGCTGTGGGTGGTTTCACTGGCTGACAGGCCGCCCGAAAAAGACAGCCAGACAGCCAGGACTGTCCACAGCCTGCCGATCATTCGCCCGTGGCAACAAGCCGCCAGTTCGGATCGTCCAAGCCCATGACGCGCTCGAATGTCCAGATATCTTTTTGGCGCTTGGCTTTCTTTGCATCGCCCTCGATGATCTCACCGCTGGCATCCCGGACAACCGATGTCAGTTCGCCCACGAAGCGCACGGTGATCGCGGCGCGGTTATCGTCTGACAAGGTGGCCTCGACCAACTTGGTTTCACGCAGGCCAAGAAACTCGGCTTCGATGATCAGGCCCTGTTCCTGCCGCGCGTCGATCACCTGAGCGAACGCCTCATAGACATCCTCATCCAGGAAAGGCGCGACATCCTCGAGTTGTCCACGCTCGAACGCCATCAGGATCATCTCATAGGCGCCACGCGCACCCTGCAGGAATTGCGTGACATTGAACGAAGGCTCGATGCGCTTCATCCGCGACAGGGCATCTGCGGCATCGGACCCTTCGGCGACGTTGTCGATGATGTCGTAATCAGGCCCGCCATCGATCACCTCGAATGTATCGCGGCGCGGCTCGGCGGCGCCGGCTTTTTCGCTGCGCGGCGGCCCTTCAAAACCGTCACGGGTGCCCAGAACACTTTTCAATCGCAGGATCAGAAAGACCGCGATTCCGGCCAGAACCAGAAGCTGAAGAAGAGGGGAATTCATTGGCACCTCATGTCATGCGGGCATGGAAACGTTCAACGTTCGGACTTATGTAGGTGACGCAAGCAAGCAAGTCCACCTTGCAAGCGAAGATGAGATAGGAGTTGCGACCATGTGGCTGTTTCTGGCCTTCCTTTCGGTGCCGATTGTCGAAATCGCCCTGTTCATTCAGGTCGGTGGCGCGATCGGGCTGTGGCCAACCCTTGGCATCGTCATTTTGACGGCCGTTCTGGGTGCGTGGCTGGTCCGCACCCAAGGCAGGCTTGCGATAAACGACCTCCGGCGCTCATTTTCCGAGCTTGATGACCCGACAGAACCCCTTGCCCACGGCGCAATGATCCTCGTTGCAGGCGCGCTTTTGCTGACGCCGGGGTTTTTCACCGATGCGGTGGGTTTTTCGCTGCTGATGCCGCCGGTGCGTCAAGCCGTCCTCGCCTACCTTCGCAAACGTGTGCATGTCGCCCGGTTCGAGATGGGGCGCGATGGCCCTCGGCCCCCGCATGACCCAGGCATCATCGACGGTGACTATCACGAGGTTGATCCCGCCACGCGGTCGGGTGACAAACCCTCGGGCTGGACCGTGCGTCACTGACGTCTTGTCATTGAGGCCCCCACTCCTTCCTGCTAAGCCTGCGCCCAGCGTTATTTTAGTGGAGTCGAAAGATGTCGGAACAAGAAAACGGGGCCGCCGAGCAGGCACAACAGCCTCAAGTCAAAATGAACACGCTCACACAGTTCATTCGTGACCTGTCGTTTGAAAATGTCCTGTCGCAGCGCGGCACCGGTGGTGAAGTCACCCCTGACGTTCAGGTGGGCGTCAGCCTTGATGCCAAGAAACGGGCAGTCGAGCACCAGTACGAAGTCATCATCAAGATGCGCATCGACTCCAAGAACAAGTCCACGGAAGACGCGCTGTTCGTGCTTGAGATGGAATATGCCGGCGTGTTCCACATCGAAGGCGTGCCAGATGAGCAGATGCACCCTTTCCTGATGATCGAATGCCCTCGGATGCTGTTCCCGTTCATTCGCCGCATCGTGAACGATGTCACCCGCGACGGTGGCTTCCCGCCGCTGAATCTCGAGAATATCGACTTCGTTCAACTCTACCGCAATGAAATCGCGCGCCGCCAGCAGGCACAACCGGCTGAAAAGGTGACGCCTGACGCCTGATCGGGTCTAGCCCAGCTTTTTCCAAAGCGCGCCGTCGCCCAAGGTTTCGATGAAAGCCTCATGGGCGGCGGCCTCCTCGGGTTTGATCCGGGGTGGCAAGGGCTGTGGCCGTGGCTGTGGCCGCCATGTCACCTGCGCGCCGCCGCCCACTGATTGCGATCCCGACGTGGTTGAAAGGCCGAAATCCGGCTGTCTGCCACCGATCAGCTCAAGATAAACTTCCGCCAGAATTTCCGAATCCAGAAGCGCGCCGTGCAACGTCCGCGCGGCGTTGTTGATCCCGAACCGGCGGCACAGCGCATCCAGGGACGCGGGCGATCCGGGGAATTTCCGCCGCGCAATCGCCAGGGTGTCGATGGCTTGCTCCCATGGCAAAAGGGGCAGTTTCAGCCAGCCAAGCTCGGCGTTCAGGAATTTCATGTCAAAAGCCGCGTTGTGGATCACAAGCTTGGCATCACCCACGAACTCGATAAACGCGTGCGCTATTTTATCAAAAGGTGGCTTGTCCCTCAACGTGACTTCCCCCGGTCGCGGCGCGCGCGGCTCGATCAGAAGGTCGGGACCGATGCCATGAACCTCGAACGCCTCGTTCGGCATGCCGCGTCCAGGGTTGATGTAATGATGAAACGTGCGCCCTGTAGGCATGTGGTTATACAGTTCCAACGCCCCGATCTCGACGATCCTGTCGCCTTGCTCGGGGTCGAACCCTGTGGTTTCCGTGTCCAGAACGATCTCACGCATCTGCCAGCTTGCTCCCGATATCCTTGATCACATCCTGAACCTGTTGGCGCGCGGCCTCAAGTG
>JALQUE010000099.1 GCA_023260815.1 Roseovarius sp. | reverse complement strand
GTTTCAGATCAAGCATCGCGCTTTCTCCGGAGGGCGTGACGGAAGGTTTCGCGCTTGAGTCCGGCGATGGCCGACATCGGATCAAGCTCGTTCGGGCAGTAACGGGTGCAGCTGCCCATGGAGTGGCAGTTGTGGCAGCCGCCCGCGCCCGAGACCGCGTCGAGGATGGCGCCGCGCCCCCCGTCCTTGCTGTCGTTGAGCAGGGTCCAGGCCCGCTGGAGCGCGGCGGGGCCAAGGTAATCGGGGTTCCCCGCCACAGTATCACAGGCGGCATAACAGATGCCGCAGTTGATACATTCGATGCCAGCGTCGGCGGCCTGGCGCTGGGGGGTGGTGGCGTCGACGGGCGCGATGGCGTCGTCGCGGGTGCTGGTGGGATGGTGCAGGGCTTCGGCGCTGACCCATTTGTCAAAGAACGGGTCCATATCGGCGACCAGATCCTTGATAACCGGCATATTGCGCAGAGGCTCTATTCGTAACGTATTGTTATCAGACACTTTTTTGACGTGAGTGCGACAGGTCCAGCGCGGGATGCCATTGACCATCATCGCGCAGCTTCCACACATGCCGACGCGGCAGGCAAAGCGGTAGGTGAGCGTTGGGTCGGCCTCTTGTTGGATCCAGCTGACCACGTCAAGCACGGTCTGGCTTTCGCGGGAAGGGACTTCGAAAGTTTCGAAATCGCCTGTGTCACCCGTCCCTCGCCAGACGGATACCTTGAGATTCTGCGCCTCGGCAGCCACGCGCGATGCCCCCTTGTAATGCTGTCTATGTCCCGCCGAGGACTATATTGATGAATTTAGCTAACGAGAAGGAACAAATTCTTATGTTTTGTGTAAGCTAAACTTAATTGACCAATTTGGTGTCGGGGTGCGGTGGCACGGTGGGGCGCATGGGCGAGGGCGGCGCGGGTGGGGTGATCGTGAAGATCGAACTATAGCACATCGAGGTTAACAGATCGAAAACCCTTCTGAGGTCAGACAGGCGCCCAAAAGCCCTTGAAAACAAGGGAAAAACGCAAGGGGCGCTGGGCTGGGCGCAATGGCGAGGCGCAAGGCGTGGCGGTGTCGGGCACGGGAGAGGCGGCATGTGGCGCATGGGTCATCGTGAAAAAAGCCGTGCGGTATCGCGTCGGTATGACGTCGGTATCGCGTCGGTATCGGTGACCGAATTCCGGCGGATTGACCGATCCTGCGGCGTTCGGGCCGGTAGGCCGATGCCGGGCCACCCAAGGAGAGCGCGGCGGATTTATGTCGGATTTCGGACGATTGCCGAGTCTTTGGCCGATAATGGCCACTTTCTATCCATAATTCAGCGGCAGGGTCAGGCACGGGTGTGAGTGCTTCTGGTTTTCAGAACAATCCTTTTTCTTCGGATGGACCACACGCACCGTGCAACACAACACGCTTTCAGATCAGGACAACCGGATCGACAATCTGCCCTGCGACGCACGGTTGTTGCATGGCCAGTATACGGTCGAGCAGCATCTTGTCGGCGGTGGGTTCGGCATGACCTATCTGGCCCGCGACAGTCTGGATCGGCGGGTGGTCATCAAGGAATGTTATCCCAGTGCGTTCTGCCGTCGCGTGGGCCTTGAGGTGCGCCCGCGCAGCGAGGCGTTTCACGCGCAATATGAAAGCGTGGTGCAGAATTTCATCGCCGAGGCGCGGCGGCTTGCCAAGCTGGAGCATCCCGGCATCGTGCATGTGCATCAGGTGTTCGAAGAGAACAACACCGCCTATATGGCGATGGATTTCGTCGATGGGCTGGACCTGTTGACGATCCGTCAGGATGACGCCGGACGGCTGACCCGAGGGGTGCTGGAGCGGGCCTTGCGCGACACGCTGGAGGCGCTGGCTTATGTGCATGATTTCGACATCCTGCACCGCGATATTTCGCCCGACAACCTGCTGCTGACCGAGGATGGGCGACTGACGCTGATCGATTTCGGAGCGGCCCGAGAGGGGTATTGCCGAAAGACCCGCGCGCTGTCGGCGGTGTTGTCGGTAAAGGACGGTTATTCCCCGCATGAGTTCTATCTGAAGGATATCGTGCAGACACCGGCGAGTGATCTCTATTCGGTGGCGGCGACGTTCTATCATCTTATCACCGGCTCTCCGCCGCCCGACAGCCAGAAGCGATTGGCGGCCCTGGCATCGGATTGCGACGATCCCTATCAGCCGCTGGCGCTGGGCCCGTGGGACGTGGGACACAACATGCTGGTCTGCATCGACCGGGCGCTATCGGTGCCGCAGAAGGACCGTATCCAGAGTGTCGCGGAGTGGCTGGAGCTGATGGATTGCGCCGAGTTGCTGCCGGTCAATCGCGCACACGAGGACACCGGGCAGGTGCCGACATGGCAGGTCCGGGACCTGGACCCGGCGCTGTTCAATGCGATCACGTCGCTGGTGGAGGATACCAACAGCCACCTCAAGCCCGGTCACGAGGCCAAGGCGCTGCGCGCGATGCCACGGCATGAGGCAGTGGCGCCGGATGCGACCGAGGCGACGGGCGGTGGGACCGATGGCAAGGCGCCGCAACGCACGCTGGTCGACATGTTCGGTGAGCCGATCGAGGACGTCGAGGCGTGGTTGAAAGAGCAAGACAGGCTGACGGGCCGGACCGGCCCCAAGCGCACCGCGGCAGAAGGGCAGGATGCGCAGGCCGAGGCTGCGATTTCAGGTGATGCAGCGCGTCGAAGATCGTGGCTGAGGCGGCTGCTGGGCGCATTGGTGCGGGGCAAGCGCCGGTCGAATGACGGGCAAGATGACAGCGAAATGGTCCAGAACTGAAAGGATCCAAGATGAAATTCATACGTGATATCATTGGCGAGAAGCGCCACCAGCCCCGGCAGGACACCGGATTTGAGGCCCTGGACGCGCTGACCAAACCGGTGCCCGAGGCGGCGCCCGAAGCCTTGAGGCTGGAGCCGGAGCATCGGATCATGCAGGCGGCGACCCTGCAGGAGGCGGTGGAGTTCGGGCCAGAGGGTTTTGGGCCAGAGGATTTTGGGCCTGAGGAGTTCGGGCCTGAGGATTGGGGCCGGGGTGCGGAGGATGAATATGACCCGGCAGAGGGGGACCGGGACGAAGGTTTTTCCGCGCCCCTGGACGATCTGACCGAGGCGATCAAGCGGGATGCCGAAAAGGAGCCGGATACCGCCCGCGCCGTGCTGGACGACATATCCCGGGCCGCGTGGGAAGACGCGCCACGGGATGTTTCTGAGGTGACAGGCGACGCGCCGGTGGAGACTGTGCCCGAGGCGCCTGCACAGAGCCGGGATGTCGAGGATCTGACCGAGGCGGACCTGAGCGCGTGGCTTGAGAAGGTCGATCCACGGCCAGTGTCCGGCACTCAGGATCGGGTCGCCCCGGAGGCCACCGAGAACACGCCGGCAGATCAGGAGGCAGGTGGTGAATTTGCCGAACCGCTGCGTGCGGTCAAGGACATGATGGGGCAGGTGCCCGCGCCGGAGCCGACGCCTGTGGCGACAACACAGGCCGATGCGGCGCCCGAAGCGGCATCCGAGGCGGCGCAGGTAGAGGTTGCGGCAGAGGCGCAGGCAGAGGCGCAGGCTGGCCCGGTGGATGTGCCGACGCCCGCTCTGGGCCGGGGATCGAGCCGGCCTGGCCGGGTCAAGACGCGGCTGTTGGGGTTCAATCCGGAACAGGCGGCGGGGCTTGATCCGCTGGCCCGCCCGAAGGAGGACATGCACAGCACCTGCGCCAGTTTTCCGGTGGGCTGGCTGGTGGTGATCAAGGGACCGGGCCGTGGGGCGGCCTTTACCCTGCAGGGCGGTGTGGCGCAGATCGGGCGCGGCGCAGGTCAGACGGTGCGGCTGGATTTCGGGGACAACAGCATCTCACGCGAGACCCATGCCGCGGTCGCTTATGATGACGAAAGCCAATCATTCTATATCGGGCATGGCGGCAAGGCCAACCTGGTGCGCCGCAACGGCCGTCCGGTGTTGAGCACCGAGGATCTGTCCTCGGGGGATCTGATCGTGATCGGAGAGACGACGCTGAGGTTCGTGGCGTTGTGCGGTCCCGACTTCAGCTGGGCCGGGGATGCGCAGGCCGGGGATGCGCAGGGCAGGCACGGGCAGGGCGGGCAGGCACATGCGTCGCGTGGCTGATGTGCTTTATGAGGCCTCGATGGTGATCGAGCAGGGCCGGCGCACCCGTCAGGAAGATGCGATCGTGTCGGATTTTCCGGCGGGCAACGGCTTGGGCTTTGTGGTGCTGGCGGATGGCATGGGGGGCCATGCGGCAGGAGACATGGCCAGCAAGATCGTGGTGACCGAGGTGTTCAGCGCGTTGAAGATGCACTCGGGCGATCCGACCGATCTGGAGGGGCGTATCGGCGATATCCTGTGCGCCGCGGCGCGCGGTGCGAATGAGTGCGTCGGGCAGTATTCCAGCCAAAGCCCCGAAGCCGAGGGCATGGGGGCGACGTTGCTGGCGCCGGTTTTGATGGAGGATCGGCTGTATTGGATCTCGGTCGGGGATTCGCCGCTCTATCTGTTTCGGGATGGCACCTTGCGGCGGTTGAACGAGATCCATTCGGTGATGTCGCAGATCGATTACCTGGTGGATAGCGGCATGATGAACCGCGAGGAGGCTGTGAACCATCCCGATCAGCAATGCCTCACCTCGGTTCTGATCGGCCGCGAGATCCCGCAGATCGATTGCCGCGCCGTGCCGGTGCGGTTGGCGCATGGCGATATCGTGATCGCGGCCAGTGACGGGCTGCAGGTGCTGGGGGATGATCGCATCGAGGAGTTGCTGCGCTTTACCCGTCAACAGAGCGCGGCGCAGATCGCCGAAGGGCTGTTGCAGGACATCGCAAGACTGGATGACCCCGAGCAGGACAACGTGTCGTTCTGCGTGGTCAAGGTGCTGCGGCAAAGCGAGATGGCACAGGCTGAAGACCCGCCCGAGGCGACGGCGACACAGCACGAGTTGCACCGCGAAACACGGCGGGGGCGCACCGGGTCTGTCACCATTCTGGCGCGGGTGTCGCGGGCGCGGGAGGTGGCGGGATGAGACATTGCCGGGGAAATGTATCGTGACCAGATCCGATGCCACATTGCCGGTCGTGGACCGTTTGGAAAGCGCGCTGGAAACCGCGGACATGCCGGGGCCTTATCACCGCTGGGGCGCGCGGTTGCTGTCGCATTTGCGCAAGCCGGTGCAGGTGGTCGTCACCGGCTTGCCGGGCAGCGGCAAGACGGCGCTGGTCAACATGCTGGCGGGCCGCGCGGCGCTGGGTGGGGGTGATGAGGCCGTGATCTCGGAGATCGCCTATGGCCCGGATGCGCGCGCGATTTTCGAGATGGGCGATGGATCGGTGGCGGTGAGTGCCGGGCTGGTGCGCGATGCGGCATGGCCCGCCAATGTGCGCTGCACACGACAGGAATTGCCCGATCCAAGGCTGCAGCGGCAAAGCCTTGTGGAGTTCGGTCTGCCGGCCGATCCCGCACAACAGGCGGCGCGGCTGCAGGAGGTCGTGGCGCGGGCCGACATGATCCTGTGGTGCAGCGAGCGGTTCGACGAGGCCGAGCAACGGCTGTGGGCCGGGGTTCCGGACAGTATCAAGGATCACAGCCTGCTGGTGCTGACGATGGCGGATCGGCAGATGATGCGCGGTGTTCTGGCCACCCGGATCGAGGCGCTTGATCCGATCGTGGCCGAAGAGTTTCTGGGCCTTTATCCGGTGGCCACCATGCAGGGGATCACGGCACGCACCTCGGATCGGGGGCTGGATGACAGGCTGTGGGCGTCGAGTGGCGGCAAGGCGCTGGCCGACTGTGTCGCGCATCAGGTCGAGCAGGGACGGTCGAGCGATGTCGATCAGGCGCAGATGTTGCTGGACAGGCTGGCGGCGCGCACCGGCCTGCGCGGCGCGGCCAAGCCGAGGGACGTGGCCCCGGTGCCGCAGGCGGGCGGTCTGGTGACGCCGGCGTTTGCGGAGGCGCTCAAGGACGGTGAGGCGCCCATCGCGGAAGCGGTCGGGCTGTTGCAGGCGCGGGCGCGCATGATGCTTGAGGCACTGGATGCGCCGGGCGATGTGGACACCGACAGGCTGTTGAATGACTGCGTTGACGCGGTGGAGGGGCTGGCCGGGCTGATGGACCGGACGGGCGATGATGCAACGGGCAACGATCTGCGCGCCGATCTGCAGGACGGCGAGGAAATGCTGGTGCTGTTCCAGCTTGAGCGCGGCGAGGAGGCGGCACTGGATGCGGTGACGCTGTTGTTGCAACTGCGCCGGGAAATGGCGGCGGATCACGCGGCCAAAAAGGTGGCGACATGACCGGCGTCGTGTGCCGCGGGGTGCAACGGCATGTGGCGGGGGGCAGTGACCCCGCCGCACGAGTGACCATAAGGCAAACACAATCGAGACCAGCATGACCATCGAAACCGACACGGACAGCACAACTCAGATCCGGGCACAGGCCCGGCCGACCAATCTCAGGGCGGGGATGGAGACGCTTGCGCGTCTGGCGCAGGATGTGGCGCGAATGGACGAGGCGCTGGACCGGCTGGCCGAACTGTCGGGGCAGGGGGGCGAACGCCCGGTTGCGCGGCTGAAGGAACAGCTTGCCGCGTTCGAACCCTGCATCACGTTGCTGGGACAGGTCAAATCGGGAAAGACGTCGCTTATCAATGCGATGGCGGGCTGGGCCGATCTGTTGCCGTCGGATGTGAACCCGTGGACCTCGGTTGTGACCTCGTTGCATCTGACACCCGCCAGCCGCCGCGCCGAGACCGGCGCCAAATTCCGGTTCATGACCGAGGCGGAGTGGGATCGTCTGACCACCAAGGGTGGCCGTATCGGAGAATTGGCGGGTCGCGCCGGGGCGGATGGCGAGCTTGAAAAGATCCGCCGCCAGATCGAGACCATGCGGGACACTTCCCGCAAGCGGCTTGGGCGGCATTTCGAGCTGCTGATGGGGCAAGAGCATGACTATGGCTATTTCGACAAGAACCTGCTGGAACGCTACATCTGTCTGGGGGACGATTTCGACGGTGCCGAAGATGCGCCGGGGGATTCTGCGCTGGACGCAGGCCATAAGGGCGCTGGTAGCAAGGGCGGGGCTGAGCAGGGGCGCTTTGCCGATATCACCCGGTCGGCCGACCTGTTCCTGAACTGTCAGACGGTGCCTTTCCGGATGTGCCTGCGCGACACGCGCGGCGATGTCGGGCGTGGACGTCGCCGTATACGAAGCGGCGGGCCATGCCGGTGGGCGGGCGCGCTCGTTCCACGACGAAAGTCTGGGCTGCATGATCGACAACGGCAACCATCTGTTGCTGGGTGCGAAC
>JALQUE010000038.1 GCA_023260815.1 Roseovarius sp. | reverse complement strand
GGCGCAGATGTTGCGCTCTGCGAACGGGTGGGACGCGGAGGATGCGATGCGGCGCTTCATCAATTGGCGCGATCACGGGTATCTGTCGGCGACGCGCCGGTGTTTCGGGATGGATGCGGCCAGTGACGCGGCGATCCGGGCCTATGAGGCGACGGGCAACCCCTATTGCGGGCAGGCCGCCCCCGAGGGCGAGGGCGGCGGCGGGATCATGCGGCTGGCGCCGGTGGTTCTGGCCTATGGCGCCGAGGTGCCGCCGGCGCAGGCGGTGGCGCAATTGCAAAGCCGCATGACCCATGCCGCGCCCAAGGCGCTGCAGGCGGCGGCCAATCTGGCGCAAGTGATGGTGAGCGGGGACTTTTCGCCATTGCCACGCCCGGACGCGCCGCCCGACAGGGTGACGGACGAGGTCACAAGCCTGTTGCACGCGGCGTTCTGGGCGCTGACACAGGCGGATGATTTCAAGGGCGCGGTGCTGGCGGCGGTCAATCTGGGCGGAGAGGCGGCGCGCGCCGGCGCGATCACCGGGCAGTTGGCAGGGCGCTTGCATGGGCTATCGGGTATTCCGGTGGCATGGCGCGAGGGCCTGCACGATAACGACAAGATCCGCGTCGCGGCGGAAGACCTGCACGCGATGCGGCCCATAGACATGTGACACCGGACAGAAAGGCGAAAGACGATGGCGATATTCGATGAGGACCTGTTCCTGAAAGGGCTCGAGCAGCGCAAGGCAACGCTGGGGCCGGCGTATGTGGAGAAGAACCTGGCGGCGGCGGATGACTTCACGCGGCCCTTTCAGGAGGCGATGACGGCGTGGTGCTGGGGATTTGGCTGGGGAGATGACGTGATCGACCCCAAGACACGGTCGATGATGAACCTGTCGATGATCGGGGCCTTGGGCAAGATGCACGAATGGGAGATCCATTGCCGGGGGGCGCTGACCAATGGGGTCAGCCGCGAGGAAATCCGGGCGATCTGTCATGTGATCGGGATCTATTGCGGGGTGCCGCAGGCGCTGGAATGTTTCCGGGTGGCGCGCAAGGTGCTGGACGAGGTGTGACAAAAGGAGAGGCGGCGACAGGCCGGACCCGGCAGGAGCGGGCGAGTCGGCCAGCGCCGCCGGAGGCCCAGGGCGGACACGCTCTGGTAGCCTTGGTCCCGGTTATGCAAGCAGGGCGGTGGCCTAAGTTTGGATGGAAAAACGGAAAACACCTGATTTGGGCGGTTTCTGGCCGGTCGCGTGGCCGGTGTGTGGTTTAAACGTCACATCCCGGACAACAACCGGCCGGGGCTTGGCGGGTTCGTTGACACTATGGGGGTGTTTGCCTCATTTCCTTTCCCAAGCCGCGTCCGCTTTGGGTGGCGGTGGAACATGAAACATCCTGCTTTATGGAGGGATACCTTGAAAAAGCAACTTCTCGCAACGACCGCAGCCATCACGATGGTCGGCGGCGCAGCTTCGGCTCAGGACTGGAACCTGGACTGGGGCGGGTTCATGAACCAGCACGTCGCTTTCACCAGCGTTGACGTTGGTGGCGCTCTGACCCCGGCAATCGGTGTCGCAGCTCCTGATTACGACGGCATCGATGTTCACTCGAACACCGAAATCATCTTCTCTCCGTCGGTTACGCTGGACAACGGCATGACCTTCGGCATCAACGTTCAGTTCGAAGGCAACAACGGCTTCTCGGTTGACGAATCGTACATGACGATCTCGAGCGACACGATGGGCCGCGTCGAAATCGGTTCGGAAAACTCGGCCGGTTACAAGATGATGGTTGGCGCCCCCGGCGTTGTGTCGATGGCCATCAACTCGCCGTCGATCTCGAGCTACATCCCGTTCTCGGCTGCCGGCATCGGCAACTCGTTCCGTCAGGGTGGTCTGTCCACCTACACGGAAGTCGCGGGTAACAACGACGTTCGTCGCATCAGCTACTACACGCCGAGCTTCAACGGTCTGACCGTTGGTGTGTCGTATGCACGTGACGGTGTCACAAACGCCGGCAACAGCTTTGCATTCGACTCCAAGCGCGCTCGTCTGTCGGACGTGTTTGACATCGGTGTTGGCTACAGCCAGTCGTTCGGTTCGGTCGACGTTGACCTGGCCGCTCGTTGGGGTACCGGCAGCTACGCAAGCTGGGTTGGTGCTGCACCTGTCATCAACGGCCCGAGCGATCCCGAAACCTGGGGCATCGGTGCTCAGTTCGGCTTCGGCGCGTTCACAGTCGGCGGCTCCTATGCTGTCAACGACAACGGCGCTCTGTTCGGTGCTGGCGATCAGGAAGGCTGGGACTTTGGCGTGACGTATGACGCAGCTGGTCCTTGGGCGTTCGAACTGTCGACCTTCCAGGGTGAGTTCGACAACGGTCTGGGCGTCACCAAAGACGAGTACCAGGCATACCGCCTCGGTGCCAGCCGCGATCTGGGCCCGGGTGTCGATTGGGACATCTATGCCGTCATGGTCGAAGCTGACGCAGGTAACGCAATCGGCGCCTTCGGCCCCGGTGTCGGAACCGAAATCGAAGGTACCACCATCGGTACCGCGATCAACCTGAGCTTCTAATTTCAGGTTAGAAACTCGGCGACGGGGGGGTGACAAACCTCCCCGTCGTTTTTATTTGAGGGGCTGTATTTCCAAAACCCCTTGGACAGAACGGACTGCGCATCATGAAGAAGAGTATCGTCTGGCTGGCGTCCTACCCAAAGTCCGGCAATACATGGATGCGTATCTTTCTGGCCAACTACCTGATGAATCTGGATAAACCGGTTCCCATCAATCAGACGCACCGCTTTGGCCTTGGGGATTCCATCCCCAAGATGTATCAGGCGGTCGCCGGACGCCCCGTTGATCTGAGAGATCACGACGTGTCATTGGCGCTGCGGGACAAGGTGCTGGAAGGCATCGTGCGCAACAATGCCGATGTGAATTTCGTCAAGACGCATAATGTCCGGGGCGATGCCTTTGGCGTGCCGCTGATCCCGGAAAGATTTACCCGCTCGGCGATCTATATCCTGCGCAACCCGCTGGACATGGTGCTGTCTTACGCGCGTCATTACGGGATGGACCCGGCGCAGGCCACCGAGGCGATCGGGCGGCTGGACAACGCCAATTCCCCCGATCAGACGACGGTCTGGCAATTCCTGAGTTCGTGGTCGGATCATGTGAAGGGCTGGACCGCGAGGGCCAGCTATCCGGTCTGTGTCGTGCGGTACGAGGATATGCTGGACCAGCCGCAAAAGACATTCGGCAAGGTGCTGGAGCATATCGGCATTTCGGTGCAGCAGGATCGGCTTGACAAGGCGATCCGGTTTTCCAGCTTCGACGAGGTGAAAAAGCAGGAGGACGAGACCGGTTTTGTGGAGCATCCCGGCAAGGCGGAACGGTTCTTCAACAAGGGCAAAAGCGGCCAATGGGAGACCGATCTGGACCCCGAGCTGGTCGAACGTATCCGGCGGGAGCATCGTAACACCATGAAACTTTACGGTTATCTTTGATGGGCGATCTGCGGCGGATCATCTGGCTGGCGTCTTACCCCAAATCGGGCAACACGTGGATGCGCAGCTTGCTGGCGCATTATTTCATGCCGCCGGGGCAGGCGCCCGACATCAACAATCTGCGCCAGTTCACCACCGGTGATGTGCGGCGGGATTTCTTCGATGCGGCGATCGGCAAGCCTTACCATGCCAGCACGCTGGAGGAGTGGATGGAGGTGCGGCCGGCGGCTCTCAGGTTGATCGCGGGGTCCAAGCCGAACCATCATTTCGTCAAGACGCATTGCCAGACCGTGCGTCTGTTCGGCAAGGATGTGATCCCGCCCGAGGTCACGGCGGCGGCGATCTACATGATGCGCAATCCGTTTGACCTGGTGCCGTCCTTCGCGCGGCATCAGTCCTGCGATATCGACACGGCCATCGAGCGGATGGCCAACCCTGACATGGTGATGGGCACCGAGCAGGGGATTTTCGAGTTTCTGGGCCGGTGGGACGATCATGTGCGCGTCTGGACCGAGGCGCCGGGGCTGCCGATCCATGTGATCCGCTATGAGGACATGCTGAGAAAGCCCGGTCCGACGGTGCGGGCGTTGTTGGAAAAGTTCCTCAAGGTGCCGATCGACAAGCCCAAGCTGGCGCAATCGGTCAAGGCCACCACCTTTGACGCGATGAAGAAGCAGGAAGCGACCATCGGCTTTGCCGAGAAGCCGCAGGGCATGGAGAGTTTCTTTGCCAAGGGCAAGGCGGGCGCCTGGCGCGAGGATCTGACACCGGCCCAGGTGGGGCGCATTCGGGAAGCGTTTTTGCCGGTGATCGAAAAATGGTATCCTGAGCTTCTGAAAGAGACCGAGTCGTTCGCCGCTTCGGCGTGAACGGTCGACGGCCCCCGCCAGGCACAGACGGGCGGGTACGTATCGGGCATCAACGTCTGTCGAGGATTGTCGAGATATGAAAAAATTCAGCTTTGTTTCAATGGGGTGCCTTCTGGCCGTTGCGGCCTGTGCGGCCCCCTTGCCGCAAGCCACCGCGCGGTTGAGCGACCAGCCGGCCTTGGGCGGCGGCACCTATGGCAGCGGAGGCGGCCTGACGGTGGCGGCGGATGTCAGGGAGTATCAGGGCCGGATGCTG
>JALQUE010000007.1 GCA_023260815.1 Roseovarius sp. | reverse complement strand
GAAATCATCGGGGCTGCGGATGCACGCGGCGACCCGGTGCCATCGGCCTATACAGGCCGCAGGACAGCGTTCAACGTAATGTCGGCGCAGGAGACCTTCCCGGCCATTTTCGCGGGCCACGCGGATCAGGTTTTCAGGTGTCGTTCGCTGCATGGTGAAATGCTATAAGCCCAGCCCTCGCCACTTGCAACTGAAGGGCGCGCGGCATACTCCGAAACCATGATTTCAGAAACCCATCCCGATCCCTTCCCCGCCTGTCCGTCGTCCTTCAATCTGGCCGCCCATGTGCTTGCCCGCGCCGATCAGACGCCGGACAAGATCGCCCTCGCCGTGCTGCGCCTCACCGGCGCCGAACGCTGGAGCTATGGGCGCCTCAAAGCCGCCGTTCTGGGCACCGGCACAGGGCTTCTTCACTCTGGCCTGCGCCCTGGCGACCGCGTGTTGATGCGGCTTGGCAATACCGTCGATTTCCCGATTGCCTATCTGGGCGCGATGGCCGTGGGGCTGGTGCCGGTGCCCACCTCGTCGCAACTGACCGCACCCGAAGTGGCCAAGATGATCGCCACGCTCGATCCCGCCGCGATCCTGCGCGGGCCGGGCATCGCCTGTCCGCAGACCGCGATCCCGGTGATCGACACGCCCACGCTTGGTGCGATGCGCGATCTGCCGCCCGCCGACTGGCATATGGGCGATCCCGACAGGCTGGGCTACATCATCTACACGTCGGGCACCTCGGGTGTGCCGCGCGCCGTGTGCCATGCACACCGGGCGATCTGGGCACGCGGCATGATGATCGAGGGCTGGTATGGGCTGCGCGCCGATGACAGGCTGCTCCATGCCGGCGCCTTCAACTGGACCTACACGCTCGGCACCGGGCTGATGGACCCCTGGACCATGGGGGCCACCGCCCTGATCCCCGAGCCCGACATGGACCCCGCGCAACTGCCGCTGCTGCTCAAGCGGCATGACGCCACGATCTTTGCCGCCGCCCCCGGTGTCTACCGCAAGATGCTGGGCGATGCGCCGATGCCGCCCCTGCCCAAGCTGCGCCATGGTCTTGCCGCCGGCGAAAAGCTGTCCGAGAACATCCGCCACCAGTGGCAAGACGCCACCGGCACCGCCATCCACGAGGCATACGGGATGTCGGAATGCTCGACCTTCATCTCCGCCAGTCCCGATCACCCCGCCACCCCCGGCACTCTGGGCCGCCCCCAACCCGGCCGGCGCGTGGCGATCCTCGGCCCGGACGGTCCCGTGGCGCATGGACATGAAGGCACCATCGCCATTCACCGCAGCGATCCGGGCCTGATGCTGGGCTATCTCGATGCGCCCGACGAAACGCGGGCGCGCTTTCAGGGCGACTGGTTCCTGACCGGCGATCAGGGCATGATGGACGCCTCGGGCGATATCACCTATCTTGGCCGCTCGGATGACATGATGAACGCCGGTGGCATCCGCGTCTCGCCGATCGAGGTGGAAATGGTGCTCAACCATTATCCTGCCGTCACCCAAAGCGCCGTCACCGATATCGAGGTGAAACCCGACGTGCGGGTCATCATGGCGTTCTATACCGCGCCGCAAAGGGTGGACGACGCCACCCTGGACGCCTACGTGTCGGACACTCTTGCCGCCTACAAGCGGCCCCGCGCCTATATCCATGTCGATGCTCTGCCGACCGGGGCCAATGGCAAACTCCTGCGCCGCAAGCTGCGGCCGATCTACGAGGCCCTCAATGGTCAAGCTTGATATCATTTCCGACCCGATCTGCCCTTGGTGCTATATCGGCAAGACCTATCTGGATGCGGCCCTTGCCGCGCGTCCCGATCACCCGTTCACACTCGAATGGCACCCGTTCCAGCTCAATCCCGACATGCCCCCCGCAGGCATGGACCGCCGCACCTATCTCGAGGGCAAGTTCGGCGGCAAGGATGGCGCGGTCAAGGCCTACATGCCCGTGGTCCAAAAGGCGCAGGAGGCCGGTCTGTCCCTCAATTTCGAGGCGATCACCCGCACGCCCAACACCCTTGACGCGCACCGCCTGATCCACTGGGCCGGAATCGAGGACCGCCAGACGCCGATGGCCATGGCGCTCTTTCGGGCCTATTTCGAAGAAGGCCGCGATATCGGCGACGCCGAAGTTCTGGCCGATCTGGCCGATGGGCTGGACATGGACGCCGCGATGATCCGCCGCCTGCTCGATAGCGATGCCGACCGCGACGCGATCCGCGCCCGCGACACCCAGTTCCGCGAGATGGGCGTGACCTCGGTGCCCACCTTCATCGTGGCAGGCCAGCACGCCGTGCCCGGCGCGCAACCTGCCGATCTGTGGCTCAAGGTGATCGACGAGATCACCGACCAGATCGCCCGCGGCGATGACCCGACAGGGGGCGCGGCCTGATCTCATGACCGGCGTCAAGATCCTCACCCTGATCGCAATGGTGCTGATGATCATCGCTGGCGGCACGGTGTTCTTTCGTTTCGTCGAAGGCTGGAGCTGGCTTGACAGCTATTTCTTCACCGTCGTGACGCTGTCGACCGTGGGATATGGCGAACTGGTGCCCGCCACGCCCCTGGGCAAGATCGGCACCACGGTCTTTATCCTCGTGGGGCTTGGCATCTTTGCCGTGGCGATCCAGCAATTCGGGGCCTACGCCGTGCGCAAACGCGAAGAACACACCGAATGGCTGATCGCGCGGCTTGGCCACCGCCACCACCCCGATAAGGAACCGCCCGCCGCCAACGACCCCGAAAGCCCCGATACATGACCGGTCAACCCCGGCTCAGCCGCCTTGAATTCGTGGCGATGATGGCGATGCTGGTGGCCACCGTCGCCTTTTCGCTCGATTCCATGCTGCCCGCCCTGCCCCGCATCGGCGCCGAGTTGACGCCCGAGGCGATCAACCGCGCGCAGCTTGTCGTCACCTCGTTCATCTTGGGTCTGGGAATAGGCACGCTGTTCACCGGGCCGCTGTCCGACAGTTTCGGGCGCAAACGCGTGATCCTGATCGGGTCGGGCGTCTATATCCTTGGCGCGGGTCTGGCGTGGATCGCCCCCTCGCTCGAATTGATGATTGCCGCGCGCATCGTGCAGGGTCTTGGGGCGGCGGCGGCGCGGATCGTGGCACTGGCCATCGTGCGCGATCTCTATTCGGGCCGCGACATGGCCCGCTTGATGAGCTTTGTGATGATGGTGTTCACGCTGGTGCCCGCGGTCTCGCCGCTGGCGGGCAGCGTCGTGATCGATCTTTTCGGCTGGCGTGCGATTTTCCTGACCTTCATCGGCTTCGCTCTGGCCAGTTCGCTTTGGCTGGCCCTGCGCCTGGACGAGCCTCTGCCCCCCGAAAAACGCCGCCCCTTCCGTCGGGCCGCCCTGATCGCCGCCATGCGCGAGGTTCTGGCCAACCGGACCGTTCGGCTGGCGATCGCGGTGCAGATGCTTTGCATGACGACGCTGTTCTGTTCGATCTCGATGATTCAACAGATCTTCGCGGTGACCTTCGACCGCGCGTCGGAATTTCCCTTCTGGTTCTTCGTCATGGCGGTGATCGCGGGTGCGGTCAGTTTTCTCAACGCCTCGATCGTTGTCCGTTTGGGAATGCAGCGCATGGTCTCTGCCTCGCTCGGAGTGCAGATCGCGCTGTCGGGCGCGATGGTGCTGGCCTTTTCCCTTGGCCTGCCTCCGGCGTTGCAATTCCCCCTCTATATCGCGTGGCAAACCACCGTCTTCGCCAATGCCGCGCTGACGCTTGGCAATATCAACGCCCTCGGAATGGAGCCGTTGGGCCATATCGCCGGCATGGGCGCCAGCGTGATCGCCTGTTTCGCCACCGTGGGCGCGGTGCTCTTGACGGTGCCCGTGGGGCTGATGTTCAACGGCACGCCGATGCCGCTGCTGCTGGCGGTGTTCTGCGTCGTGCTTCTGGCGCGGCTTTTGATGCAGCGCCTGTCACGGATGCAGGATCAGGCCGCCTGAGGCGTCAGGTCATCATCCCGCCTGCCGCCGGTCAGGGAAATTGCACCCACCGGCCAAATCGCGTAGCACTGGAGGCAGACACCTCCCCATGAAGGCGCCGATATGCTCAAGGTCTACATCCTGCTGATTTTCGCCATCGCGGCCGAGACCGTGGGCACCAGCGCCCTTCAAGCCAGCCAGCAATTCACCCGACTGGCCCCGACCCTTCTGGCCATCGTCGCCTATGCCATAGCCCTTTATCTTCTGGGGCTGACGCTGAAATACATCCCCGTGGGGGTCGCCTATGCGATCTGGTCAGGGCTTGGGATCGTGTTCATCGCGATCATCGGCTTTGTGCTCTTTGGCCAACGCCTCGATCCGCCCGCCATCATCGGCACCTCGATGATCCTTGGTGGTATCGTCGTGATTCAGCTGTTTTCCAAGACCACACCGCACTGACGCACCACCTGTCCTGACACGCCCGGCTTGCGCGGGTCCGGTCACACCTGATCGAACTGCGCCTGCTGTCGCGCGGTCCACCGCACGGTCAGGTCGAACCCCTCCTCGGTCTGGCGCTCTTCCTCGATCAGCCCCCGATCATAGAGCCAGGCGCGCTTGCGCCCCTCATTGAACGCCAGGTGGACATGCGTCTCTTGGGTTGTGTCGGTCATCGCGTGGGTGATGACGCTGACCAGATCGGTCATGCCCTCGCCCGTGACCGCCGACAGCGCCTGCACATGCTCATGCCGCGCAGCGCGGGTCTGCACCGCCTGACGCGCGTCGTCGTCCAGCTTGTCGATCTTGTTCCAGACCTCGATCTGCGGGGTGGTGTCGCGCACGCCCAGACTTTCGAGGATGGTGCGCACGTCGCGCGCCTGCTCTTCGCTCTCGGGATGCGAGATGTCTCGCACATGGACGATCAGATCGGCGGCCAGCACCTCTTCCAGCGTGGCGCGGAAGGCCGCGACAAGTTCCGTGGGCAGATCGCTGATGAAACCCACCGTGTCAGACAGGATCACCTCCGGCCCGCCGCCCGGCAACTCGATCCGCCGCATGGTGGGATCCAGCGTCGCAAACAGCATGTCCTTGGCCATCACATCGGCCCCCGTCATGCGGTTGAACAGCGTCGATTTGCCCGCGTTGGTATAGCCCACCAGCGCCACGATCGGGAACGGCACCTTGGCGCGCGCCGCGCGGTGCAATTCGCGGGTGCGCACCACCTTGGACAACTGCCGGCGCAGCCGCACCAGCTGCTCGTCGATGGCGCGCCTGTCGGCCTCGATCTGGGTCTCGCCCGGACCGCCCACAAAGCCAAGCCCGCCGCGCTGCCGCTCAAGGTGGGTCCAGGCCCGCACCAGCCTGGTCCGCTGATAGGACAGCGCCGCCATCTCGACCTGCAACACCCCCTCGCGGGTCGCCGCCCGGTCGCTGAAAATCTCGAGGATCAGCCCCGTGCGATCCAACAGCTTGACGCCCCAGGCCTTTTCCAGATTGCGTTGCTGCACCGGCGTCACCGGCCCGTCGATCAACACAAGCTCGATCTCATGCGCGTCGATCAGCGCATGCAGTTCTTCCACCTTGCCCTTGCCGAACAGCGTTCCGGGATGCGGCTGGCGCACGCGCACCACTTGCGCCCCGACGACATCCAGCCCCGGCAGCGCATGTCCAAGCGACACAGCCTCTTCAAGCGCCAGCTGCGGGTCACGACCCGACGTGGCGTTTGGAATGTCAGGATGCAACACCCATGCGCGGGTGTCTGCGCGTTCTGTCAGCGTCAAGTCGCCTCGTCGCCTTCATACAGGCTGATCGGTTGCGACGGCATGATCGTCGACACCGCATGCTTGTACACAAGCTGCGATTGCCCGTCTCGCCGCAGCAAGATGCAGAAATTGTCAAACCAGGTGATAACACCCTGAAGCTTCACGCCATTGATCAGAAATATCGTGACCGGAATCTTGGTCTTGCGGACCTGGTTCAGAAATGCGTCCTGCAGATTTTGTCTGTCTGATGCCATTGTACAAAAAGCCTTTGTTCTTGCCTGTGTCGCGGATCGACACGCACACTCCCTCGTCACACGATTATGGAGTGCGTGAGCGCGACTTTCCAGCCCAAAAATCAAATCCTTGCATGTGATCCGGCACGGGCGGTCCGGGGACGCTCGATCAACGCCTCCACAGCGTGGGATTGAGCAGCGCAATGATCGCCAGCGTCTCCAGCCGGCCCACCACCATGGCCGCACACAGCACCATCTTGATCGGCTGCGACAGGATCAAAAGGTTGATCGGCGCCTCTGCCGCCACCGTGACAAGCGGCCCGGTCGTGCTCAGCATGGCGATGCTCAGGATCATCGCGTCTTCGAAATCCTGCCCCAGGGCCGCAAGCGCCAGCGTCACAAGCGTCAGCGACAGCGCAAACAGCATGAAGAAGATCCATGCCACGAACGCCCCGCGCCTCCGAATGCGCCGGCTGCCGGCCCCCGCGCGCCCCACGGACGACGGATGGACAAGCCGCTCAAGCTCGCGCTGACCGTTCAGATAGAGTGCAAAGACCCGCAACAGCTTGACCCCTCCGGCGGTCGTGGCGACACCGCCGCCGACCATCGACAGCCCCAGCAGGATCAATCCCGGCGTGCCCAACCCCGACCAGCTTCTGGCTTCGTCCCACGAGGCGCTTTCGAACCCGGTCGTGGACAGGAACGACAGCACGGTGAACATCCCCCCCCACAAGGCGGCGGCCGCCATCTCGAGGTTCTCTGTCTCATCCACATCGAACGCCCCGACCCAGTGCCGTGCAAACAGCAGCAGCGGCACCCCCAGCACCAGCGCCGCCCCCAGCCGGAATTCGGGGTCATTGTGCAAACCGGGCCGCGCGACGGTCACCGTATCCGACGAAAACGTCAGCCGCGACAGCGCGAACAGCAGAAACAGGAACACCACGGCCTCGCCGCCAAAACCGGATTGCGCGTTCTGCACGCCGCCGATCGGTGAAATTCCGCTGGTCGCCATGGTCGACATGGCATGCATGATCGCCACCAATGGCCGGTCGCCCCCGATCAGCAACATCAGCCACAGCGCCGCGGTCAGCCCGCCATAGATCGGCGCAAGCTGAAACGTCACCTGCGCCAGCCGTTTGGCCGAACTTGCCCTCTGGAAGCGCTCCATCTGCCCGCCGCCCTGCCCCGGCTCGGCGCTCGCCGTCACCTCGAAGCCGCCAAGGTTCAGCGGCGCCAGCACCG
>JALQUE010000407.1 GCA_023260815.1 Roseovarius sp. | reverse complement strand
AAATCCGTGTACACCGGTTCGATTCCGGTACTCGCCTCCAATAAAATCAATGGGTTATGAATTTCTTTGCTCATTGGGTATCACCTCGGGTATCAGTTTCTCGTTCTGTGCTTGTTCTGTTCTGGATCATTTGCGCTTTGCTGCCGCCTGTCGCGCGCGCATGATCTGACGGGCCTCCCCCGCATATTTGATGATCATCTCCTTGGATGTGTGACCGCTGTAGCTGGCGATTTCATCGTCCGTGCAGCCCGCCCACGCCAATTCCATCACGCCCCGATACCGCAAGGCGTGTTGGTCATAGGCCATCAGGCCTAACCGCTTACGTTCGCGCACCATGACGCGGGCCATTGCATGGTAGTCCATCTTCGAACCATCAGCGCGCGTCAGGATGTGGCGCGATGGGTGCGGCGCGAATCCCAGATCGGCCTTTGCGCTGTCCAGTGCGGCCTTGAGCGCAATCGTGCAGGGCAGTGAAAGAAAAGTATCTGTCTTGTTCTGCCGCAACTTGAGGGTATCGCCGTCATAGTCGCCCCATTGGAAGTCAACCCAGTCACCAGGACGCTGCACGCTCCCCACGCCAATCTCAAAAATCAGGCGAGGCAATGGCGCACCCTCTTCCCGCATCTTTTCGACCGCCCAATCTGTCCACGGCAAATGCGGTTTCTTGCGGTCCTTCGGAACCCTCAACGGCTCGATATCAATCGCGGGATTGTCTTTGCGCCAGCGCTTGCGCATCGCCATTTTGGATAACATGCTGATCGCGGTCGGGATGTAATTGGCGAACCTGACCCGATGCCGGTTCTTTTCCATGGCGTCGTAAATGTCGGCTTGGGTTAAACGAGCAACGTCCGCGCGACCTATCTTTTCGGTTAAATACTCAAAGACTTGCTCAAGGTCGCGCCGATAGCGGGGCGAAAAATCCCTCCATTTGTCGGTCTCACGCAGAGCGTCAATCAAAGCCCCCCATGACGTCTTGGAGCCCGCTTTCTTCCCGCTGACGATCTCCCAGTACTGCTGATCAAACTCTGCCGTACCCTCTTCTGCCGTGATCCGCCCCAGATAGAACATCTTGCCGTTGACGCTCTTGCGCACATACCAACGGCCAGACGAATGCTGCCAAAGGTATTTCTTGCGTCGGCCTACCACTGAATTTGATCCCATAATCCTGTCACATCTCCACCCGAAATTCGCTTGAGCGTTTCAGTATCCCAACGAACAACGCCCGGCGCAATTTCATGCCCGGGCGGCAGGTGACCTTCATCGACCAAAGCCTTGAACTCGTTCGTACGCAGGTCGAGCAAGCGGGCTGCGGTCGTCTCGCTGGCCATGATGGGTGTTTGCCCTGCCCGGCTCATGGCTTGCTCGCGCCCGAACGCTCGTCAGGTTCCACCATATTCCGCGAGATGTAGTCCTGAACCGCGTCCTGCGGCAGTAGGAAATTAGTCCCGTTCTTGAGGAATCGAATGCTTCTGGTAGCTATCAACTTCCTGATCCGCTTCTCAGGCCAGCCGCTATGAGCTGCCAATTCTCTAGGGGTAAGCAGGGAACAATCGTCCATAGTTCTTTCCTCTTTGGCATTTAGTGATATCAATAGAAAGAATACGCAACAAAAAGTTACGTAAGTCCAAATATGGGAACATTTGTCCGAATGTCAACTGTATTGATTGGAATTGGCCAAAGGATGCTGAGTGTGCGCAGTCAGCTCGGCTATCCTCAAAACAAAGTCGCAGCGATCCTGGGGATCGCTGACAAATCTTACAAGAATTATGAGCTTGAAAAACGGGAGCTGCCGCTCTCGGTCGCAGTCAAGTTTTGCGAAGAATTCGACAAGAACCTCATGTGGCTGGTGTATGGAAACTCCGTGCCTGACAGCGAGCAGTCCGCTCGTTTGGCTGGGGAAACCGCGCAGGCTGTGTTTGATCACGCGCAGACGAACAAGAGGACGTTTTCCAGCGCGGAAATACAAAAATTTACCCATTACATCTTTGAGCAAGCCCTTTCGAAGGGCACCTCGCCGCAAAGCGAGGCAAAGCTGTTCTTTTCGGCCATTGGCTAAGGCGAACAACCCGATGAAACATTTGAAAGATCCTAAGACGCCAATCAACAAATTCGCCAATTCTTTGCGCGTGATGGGGATTGTCCTACTGGTCGTCACCAGCGTTGGCTTCATCTCCTATCGCTCTGAAACCGGCCACTTTTGGGACGTCTACACCCTGTTCCTGCTTCACCTTGGCGTTGCCGGGGCTATCCTCGCATTTATTGGCGAAACTCTCTGGAAAATTCTGCTGACAAACAGCGACGTCTCGCGCCGTAAGTTCTATTTCTATGGCGAAGAGTAGTTTTGGCTCTTATTGGCCGATAGTATTCAGGATAAAGTCAAAAACGGGCCTGGCGGGTTCAAACGCCGCAGGCGGTAGAGCGGGAACTATTTCCTTAGCAAAGGTTGCCTTGTCACCCTTGAAGCGCTGACAATCGCCGGGGCGCGTCGGGTCGATTTCAAAATGTGCGCCTACTCCAGGCGCGTCACGAAAAAGCAGCTCCATAGGAAAACTTGACTTGCTTTTATAATGCTCACCGGTGGCTGCGTTCACAACTTGTCCGTAACAGCTATGTTCCTCGGAAACTGGCAACATCAGGTTGTAGCCGTCCACTCCATTCCGCTTTTTTGTCAAACAACGCGAAACATTGTTTTGAACAACTTGACTGTGGTTCATGTTCCATTCGTTGTAAGCTTCATCCCAATCATACAACGCAAAAATTGTGCGCCCCTGATTGTCTTGGTAGAATTCGTTGCTTCGCATCAAACGGCCAAGTGTTGTGCAAGAAAATGCGCTCAATATCTCAAAGGGCCGGTTCACCTCTGCTCCATACAACTTGCGCCAAGCCGTTTCGAAGATGATTTCGTCCGTTACTCCCTCAACCATGAGAACTGGCCCATTGGTGTTCTTGAGATTGTGATAGATGTTGAGGCGCGCCTCACGCTCACTAAACGTAATTAACCCAGCCGAGAGTGACTGAACTACTGCCGCTTTATCACGCTGCACCGCCGAGACGTTGCCATCCGCAATCTCAAAAAGGCGTATCTGCGGTTCATTGGCCTCGACGATCGTCGAAGCACTGTGGCTGCTGAGTAGAACGTGATTGGTCTGAGCGGCTTCGGTGGCCGCAATGTCTTCTACTTGCTTCAGAAAGCTAAACTGCCACTCCGGGTGCAGAAAGGAGTCTGGTTCATCGAGGAGAGTGATGCAGTTACGGTCCTTGAAGAATTCCGTGATGGCAAAAATGTAAATGGATTGGAACTGGCCGTCGCTAAAATCTCCGACAAGGATCGGCCTTCCGTCGCCCAAGCCGATCGGAATAGACAAGCTCTCGAACATGCCGAGCGTTTTCAGGTTGTCGAATTGGCGAAAAAGATCAGACGACGACGCGTCGGCAAACTCTTCACGGAAGAGCTCAAGGTTAATGCGGATAGTATATCGATCTTGCCCGCGGTCATAAATCGAGTCTCGTGTGAACTCGCCCCTAACACAGTTGAGCAACCGTTCAACGAATACGAGTGATTGGCCCTTCGCCCCCCATAGGAACGAAGCCACATCGCCAACTTCGACATCGCTGTGCTTAAACCTGGGCGGCGACAGCCGAAGCGTGACTGTTTCAGACGTGACTTCGATCCCCAGCTTCTGGCAGATGTAGCGACGGGCCGCACAATCGTCAGGCTGCATTAGTAGGATCGAAAGCAGCATCTCCTTGTACTCCGCGCCGATGCTAATGAACTCCCGCGCCTCCTCGCCGGTCCATTTGCGGTTCCGGCGGGCGTAGGCCCGGGCGTACTGATCTACGGTAGACGTGATTTTGTCGCTGTGACCGGAATAGTAGATGATCACGTTGTCGGGTGTCAGCGCGTCGGCGATTTTCGAACGGTTCGCACCGTTGATCTGCAATTGGCCACCCTCACGACGTACGCGCACATCATCGCCATCGATCTCGTAGAACAGATCGAAGTCGAAACTGATCTCGCTGCGCCGCTTCGTCGAGGCGAAGACGAAGTTGAAGATTTCCACCAGCGCCTCGAAGAAGTTGGACTTACCCGTGCCGTTCTTGCCGACGAAGATGTCGAGGAAACTGTCGCCGTCAAAGGTGAGCGTGAAGTCGCGAAGGTTCTTATATTCGCTGATCCAGACAGATTTTAGGCGCATAGATTTCCCTTATGTCTTCACGAAGGTCAGTTGGGCGTCGAGGATGAAATAGGCCAGGATCGAGGCTTGGGCTTCGAGCGGTTGGTCGCGGATCATTTGGCGGACGGGATCACGACGACCTCTCTTCCGCTTCAAGAACTCAACTGTCTTTTCAAGCAGTTGGCGGTTCTCTTTCGCACTTTGCGCGCGCTGCCCAACAGTCGGAAGCCACCCGTCAAAGCTCTGAAACTTTCGTTCAAACCGATGCGGTTCTTTGGAATACACGTAACCGAAGCTATCGTTCGGCTTGAAGCTGACGTGATGATCCTTCGTGTCGTCCGGCAAAACGATCTCATTGGGCGCGAACATGGCCGAGGCCTGGGACACGACCGTTCCGGCGCTGTAGGCGTCCGAGAATTCCTTGGGGGTATGTATCTGGCTGGTCACGTAGAATACGGCGTTACCGAGCTTCTCGAGCCCCTGCAGTGCCTTGTGTTGGCGATACTTGCCATTTTTGTGCAGCTTCATGCGATAGACCTTAGGATCCGCGTAAAGCCCATCCTTTATCTCCCGTGCGCTTTTGCGCTCCAGGACATAGGAGCGCTTCAGCTGGAGGAAGACGGGTGTTGATCCGTCAAGGGTGACCTCGACATCATAGCCCTTCGTCGCCTCGGCACCCTGGCTGATAAAGTCGGGGGCTTTGGGGAACTTGCCGCCAAGCACGTAGTTTTGCTCCAGCTCGCGCAGAAAAGCGAACCCGAAGGTCAGCTCAGTGAAATCAGGCCAGGGCATGAGCAACCCTCTCGCAAAGCAGAGAGGTTGAGTTAACTTGGTTAGGGCTCCTGTGCTCGCAGCACCAGACAGATTTTAATTGCATGTTTTCTCAATGAATTTTTGAAGTAAGTGTGTCGGCCAGCTGAACCTGAAGAGCTTGGCTAGCTATAATTTCAATAGAAGTTCGTCTCAGCAACTCAAACAGTTCATCAACTCGCGCTACTATTCTCTCCTGTTCTTCCACAGGAGGTATAGGCACGGATATCGACTCCCACTTGGAGCGATTAATGATTGGAGTCGCTGAACCAGTTGCCCGATCTAGCACTACTTTTTGGAAATACGAACTTTGCAATACTAAGTGGAAAAAGTTTGCTGCTCCAGCGGCGGGCCTGACAGAATTGATTTGTTGATTGAAAGCACAACGCTCTAAAACGATAGCCGACTTGCCAATCGATCCCCCAATGCAAACCATGAGTATGTCGCCAGGCAAGCCCTCAGTGCTGTTCGTGACTCCTCTTTCGGTCAAGAATTTATCAGGGTCCAAAATGTGTCCGTCTTTGGAGAGTTGTCCCGGACCGAGAAATGGCACATCTCCAGAGAAACTTTCTTTGTCGGATGACTTCGGAGTTCCTCCGGTAGAGGTCGCGCCAATTTCCGACAGTTGTGCCCACTCCCATCCTGACGGCAAGCTAGGGAGATCGGTGGACAGTAAATTACCCAAACTCTTCTTAGGTTTTGAGCGCTTCTTCGGCAAACCGCTGGATTGAGCCAAGCGAACGGCTTTAAAGAAGTCACCTACAGAACTGTCATTTGCCCGTTGCTCGGTCAGCAGACCAGACACCGCCAAATCTACTATGGCCTGCCACAAAGCTGAGAGGCTTTCCTCAGTCGTGAACAGCGTGTCGAAGTGGGCTTCGATACGGGTCCAGTTTTGGGTGAGTTCTTCGGGGGACCCACTGTTGGTGAGGGTGGCGAGGCAGGTTTCGACGAGGGTTTGGTGCGCTTTGAGGCTGTCCTCGGCCTGCCGCTCCAACGCATCACACAGCGCCATTAACTCATCCACCTTGGCCACGATGCGGTGTTGCTCGGCGAGCGGGGGCACGGGTATATTGATGCTTTTCAAGTTTCCAGTGGAGATACGGAAGCGAGTTGCACCCTTTCCGAAGGCCTCAACCTGTAAACGCGCCATATTCGAATTTATGGCCCAGACTAAGTACTGTCGCGAAACCTCTTCTGTTGGCCTAAGTATGGCGACGTCTACTGCTGTGATAGCTGTCTGACCAATATCAGGAAATGTGCAGGCTCGACCTATTGGGTTGGGCAGGCGGGCAATGAGGATATCACCTTCGTCAAGTTGTGTGCATTTCAATCGGTGAAACGTCGCCTCGTTCACAAAGCGCTCGGACTTGTCTAAAAATTCTGCAACGCCAACATCGGCTAGTTGGATCAGCCTTACGCCACCTTGAGGGTCCTGGTCTTTCTTTTCGATCCAATCTCCATCGGTGAGTTGCCAGGGAGTTAAGTCGTCAAGCTCTGCCCAAGACCAATTCTCAGGCACAAAAAAGGGCACATTGCTCGCCTGATTGCGCCGCTTGGGCTTCTTAATTGCGCCGGAGGCTAGCAGCGCTTTACGATGTTTTGCGATGGCGTCCAGAACATCCTGACCGCGCCCCTCTAGCTCATCTTGTGCCACCAGTTTTCCTCTGACCGCCAACTCCAGGATCAACTCTCGCAGCTTCTTAATGCCATGGAGGCTAACGGAGCGTCCGTCCCCGCGCCCTGCGCTGGACTTTTTCTCGATGGATGATGTCCAGATGTCTAAATGCTCCGTGATGAGCTGGTTTACATCCTTCATGGGTGACTACCGCTCAACGCCCCGGACAGGATCGTCTTCAACTGATCGCGCAGTTTCTGGATATCTTCCTGGGCTTCCCCATAGGCTTCCAACAAGTGATCAGGATCGTGATCCTCAGCGTCTTCGACGTGTGGGTTCTTGTCATCAAAGTTGAAGCCGCGTTCCTCGAAGTACTCAACACTCCGCTTCCAGGCCTGTTTGGTTTCCTTGCGTGCCTTAAACCCATCGGCCTCGTCCCCCCACCAATCAATCTCGGGCTGGAACTCCGCAAACTGCATGGGCTTGGATTTGTTGTAGTTCTTCACGCCCTCCGGATAGGGGTGCTCGTAGAACCAGACATCCGTCGTCGGTTCGCCTTTGGTGAAAAACAGGATGTTGGTTTTGATGCCCGTGTAGGGGTTGAAGACGCCATTGGGCAGGCGGACGATGGTGTGCAGGTTGCACTCGGTCAAAAGTGACTCTTTCAGCCGTGTCTTCGTGCCTTCGCCAAACAGAAAGCCATCCGGCAGGACAACCGCAGCGCGGCCGTGTTTCTTGAGCAGCTTGATGATGACCGCGATGAAAAGGTCGGCGGTTTCACGGGTGCGAAGGCCTGCAGGGAAGTTTTGCTCGATCCCGTCTTCCTCGATCCCACCAAAGGGCGGGTTGGTGATGATGCAGTGCACGCGATCCTTATCGCCATAGTCGCGGTAGGGTTTGGCCAACGTGTTATCGAGGCGGATGTTCGAGGGGCTGTCGATCCCATGCAGGATCATGTTGGTCATGCAAAGCATGTAAGGCAGCGGCTTCTTCTCGACCCCCTTGATGGTCTTAGCGAGCTGCTGACGGTCTTTGCTGGTCTTGGCGTAGTGCTCTTTCTTGTGGTCAATCGCACAAGTCAGGAAGCCGCCCGTGCCGCAGGCTGGGTCAAAGACGACCTCATCCAGCTTTGGGTCAACTCGGTTCACGATGAAGCGGGTGACGGCGCGGGGCGTGTAGAATTCGCCAGCGTTGCCCGCGCTTTGCAGGTCGCGCAGGATTTGCTCATAGATGCCGCCAAAGGTGTGCCAGTCCTCGCGGTTATTGAAATCGACTTCGTTGATCTTGTTGATGACCTGGCGCAACAACGTGCCGGATTTCATGTAGTTGTATGCGTTCTCGAAGACGCGCTGGATAATCAGCGCCTGCTCTCGTTGCGGGCCTTGCGTCTTCACAGGAGCCTTCAGCTTTGGGAAGAGCGTATCTTGCACAAAGTCGAACAGGCCTTCGCCAGTCAGCCCTTCACGCTCGCCCGCCCAATTGCGCCACCTTAGGTGGTCGGGAAGTGCCGACACGAAGTCATCATCGATGAGTTCAAGTTCCTGTTCGCGGTCATCGAGAATCTTCAGGAAGAACATCCACACCATCTGGCCGATGCGCTGCGCATCACCATCGACACCCACGTCTTTGCGCATGATGTCCTGAATTGCCTTGATGATGCTGGTAAGATCACCCATTTATCCGTCCGCCTGTCTGTATATCTGTTGCTCAAGCTCTCTAACGGCTTGTTCATATTGTTCTTTGCCGCCGAACACATCGCGGATGATCTCGACCGGTGTTCCAATTTCACCGAAGGGGTCAAGACGCAAGACGCGGGCGTCTTCGATCGTGCGCACACCTTCGTCCGCATACTTGTCCAGAAGCGCCGACAAGACCTTGCGGGCCTCGTCTCCGTATTTTGTGAAGTAGTTGCGCTTCTTGACTTTGTTGGCCCGCTCCGCGCGCGTAAGGGGCGGCTGGTCGTATGCGATGTGGCAGAGCAGGTCGAAATCGCCGAAATCCTTGCCGACCTCTTCGGCCAAATTCTCCAACAAGATGCCATGCTCCTCCAGCTCCTGGATGATCGCGGCCTTCTTGTCTGCGTCGTTCCACTTGCGGATGAAGTCGTCCAAGGACGAAAACTCAGTCAAAATCTGTTTCCGCGCGAATTCCCTGTATGATTCTGTGATCAGAGCACCGTCGGGACCGATGAAGCTGACGCGTTCCGCAATGATCTCCACTTCGACGCCGCTGACGACTAGTTTGGTTAGTCCAGTACTATCTGGCGGTTCCAAATGATCGTCCTCCGGATCAATTGGGGGATCAGGAGGTTCGGGCGGATCATCATTGCCTGGCTCGTAGATTACGACCGCTTCCCCGTCAAAGTCTGGGTCGTTAAAAAGCTCTGTGGCCTTTTTGAAGTCCATGATGGTGAAGTACCACTTGCCATGCTCCTCATCGACGCGGGTTCCCCGCCCAATGATTTGCTTGAAGGTGGTCATGGATGTGATCGTTTTATCGAGGACTATCAGCTTGCAGGTCTTCGCATCTACGCCAGTGGTCAGCATTTCCGATGTTGTCGCAATGACGGGAAACTTACTTTCCGGGTCGATGAAATTGTCCAGATCGGCTTTGCCATCCTCCTTAGTATCGCCGGTGATCCGTCGGACATATTGAGGATTATCGATCGCGATCTGGCCTGCAGCGTTTACGATTGCCTTGCGCATCCGCTCGGCGTGGTCAATGTCTTCGCAAAAGATGATGGTCTTGCTGAAAGGGTCAGTCGCGTTGAGAAGCTGCATAACCCTCGCGGCAACCAGCTTGGTGCGTTGGTTGAGCACCAGAAGTCGATCCATGTCTTTCTGGTTGTACTGTCGGTCTTCAAGCGGGTTGCCGAGATCATCGATGGTGCCGGGTGGCGGGGTCCAACCCTCGACATCCTTGTCGATATCGATTTTCACCACTTTGTAAGGCGCTAGAAACCCGTCTTCGATCCCTTGTTTCAGGCTATAGGTGTAGGCTGGTTCGCCAAAATAGGTGCTGCTCGAAACGTCCTTGGTTTCCTTTGGCGTCGCCGTCAAACCAATCTGTATGGCACCCTTGAAATACTCGAGGATCTCACGCCACTCCGAGTTTTCGGATGCGCTTCCGCGATGACACTCATCTACGACGATCAAATCAAAAAAGTCTGGGGAAACGGTCTTGAACGTCTTGTCAATTTCCTCACGGCCCGTGAGTGACTGATATAGACCCAAGTGTATTTCGTAAGACGGATCAATTCTCCGACTTCCAATTTTGGTCATCACTGAACCAAAGGGCTTAAAGTCATTCACAAGAGTCTGATCAACAAGAATGTTACGATCAGCTAAAAACAAAATACGCTTTGCAGCACCAGCCTTCCAAAGCCGCCAAATGATCTGAAAAGTCGTGTAGGTTTTGCCGGTTCCGGTCGCCATGACCAATAGCACTCGATTCTTGCCCTTGGCGACAGCTTCAATGGTGCGGTTGATCGCTTCGGCCTGATAGTACCGCGGCTCTTTGCCCGACCCGTCATCATGGTACGGCTCCATGAGCAAGGTTTGCTCACCATCTTCAATGCCACGAAACGATTTGTAGCGTGCCCAAAGGGTTTGGGGTTCTGGAAACGCAGTCAAAGAAAGAGATGTTTCAATGTCTTCGCCGGAGCTTGGGTGTTTGTTGTGTTGTTCGAAACCATCGCCATTTGAACTGAAAGCCGTTGGAATCTGCATGATCTCGGCGTAGCCAAGCGCCTGCTGCATTCCGTGTCCTACAGAATGGTTGTTGTCTTTGGCCTCCAATACAGCCACGGGAAGTGATGGCTCCCAGGATAGGACGTAATCGGCAAATTTCTTTTTCTTCTTGTTGCGGGAAGACATGTTACCGCGGACGATGATTGGCCCCGGCGTCAAAGTCACTTCTCGCCTTATCTGGGTAAACTGATCCCAGCCAGCGCGCTTCAGTGCCGGGGTAATATAAAGGTCGCAGATATCGGACTCACTGAGCTTCTTCTTCTCTCCAGGGGGCAGCGACATTTGCTTTTAATACTCCAAAATCCCTTTGCTAAGCTGTACAGAGCGAAGGTTCTTAGGCTATACAATTATACGCAAAAGCGTATACTGACTAGTGTGATCTTTCTTGCAATGGACGCGCGATGAATAGTCTGATTTCTAGCCCGCAACGCTTGGGTGCTCTGCTCGCCGAAGCTAGAAAGGCTTCCGCCTCAACTCAGGCTGAAATTGCGGAACGCGCTGACCTTCGGCAGGCAACGGTTTCAAAAGTAGAAAATGGTGATCAAGGTGTAAGGTTAGAAACAGTATTATCTTTGCTTGAAGCAAACGAACTTGAGCTCGTAGTTCGAAAGAAGTCAAATCTATCAAGAGCCTAAACCATTAGAATGATCGACTTGACTACCCAAGCGTTTTTTACTGATCAACGTTTTGGATGAATAATGATGCGCGCGCCCCGCCCCCGGATCACAGCATTTAGACCTCGCGGTCAATGACATCACAAGGGACTTGTCCAGCTTAGCTTGGTTGACCGAAAAGCTACGCGTGTAGTCTGTCGTTTGAGGTGATGAAAAACGACACGCCCTCGCGCTGCTTCAGACGGGCGACCATCGCCAGCAGATTGTCTGCGCGCGGGTTGCCCTTGGCGCTGAGCATCCGCATCAGGCTCTTTGGGTCCTTGTCCATGTCTTGCGCCAAGGCCTCGAATCCAACTGTGGCGTTCACGTAGTCGCGCAGCAGCACCTTGCCGGTTTCCAGATCATCGCTGAGCATCGCCTCAACGGCTTCGCGGAACAAACCCACCCGAAACGCAGGATCGCGCTCGGCACGGGCTTTGATCGTGTCTTTGAAGTCTTTCGTCAGTGGCATGTCAGTCACCTTTCTCTTTGCGGGCTTTGTAGTCGTCCCAATATGCTTTGGCCTGCTCTATGTCCTTTGATTGGCGCTTCTTGGTCCCACCACAAAGCAGGATGACAAGCGTATCGCCGTCCTTGCCAAAATAGACGCGGTAGCCGGGGCCGAAGGTGATGCGCCGCTCTGAAACGCCTTGGCCGACTGGCTTCACGTCGCCAAGGTTTCCGGTCTCGATCCGTGCAAGCGCCGTTCGCACCTTCAATGCCGCCGCCGTATCCAGGCCATTGAACCAATCGTCGAACGGTGTTTTCCCCGCCTCAGTGACATAGACAACAAGCTTATTCATCGCGACCATTGGTGACATATACGTTACCACTTGTCAATGGGTTTCGGCCCCTCAATGCGTCATCCCTCGGTCCATCTCGACCTCTCGTTCCCCTAGCTCTGTCTCAACCTCTCTTCGGCGGCTTTCACTAATTTCAAGCTGGTCTCGAGTTGCGTGCGCAACTTCCCGTAGTTCGAGCCCTCGCTCAACAAGCCGTGCAACGCAGCCACGGACGCCGTTTGCGATTGAATGAGCACCGACACGCAGGCGGCCAATCCATCCATCTGGCTCTGCATCCCCTTCGTCGAGCGTGCTTCTAACCCGCTCAATTCCTTTGCTGAGACCTCGCAGGCCGTCACCAACCGCTCGACGCAGGCGAGCAAGTCGCGTTCCAAGGCAGTCAGGGGTGTCATCATCTAGTCCTCCTCGATCTTGATGCAGGTCACTGATCTGCCGCTCAGCGCGCAGGTCCTCACGCGCGTTATCGTCGGGTCCAGCACCAGCCATGTCCCATCCTCCCTGTCGATCCGCGTCAAGCCCAAATCCGTCATCTCCGAGCTGGCCAGCAACATCGTCCAAAGCAAGCTCGCGGCCATCATCGAGACGATCCCCACCAAGAACGTCCCCGTGATCAGCCAGGGCGAGATCGTCAGCCAGCTCTTGTTCTGTCGCAGAAAGGTGCGGGTATCGCCCTCGATTGTACGCTGCGCGTTGGTCGCAATGCTGTTCAAATCGGTCCTGAAGCTCTCCAGCTGGGATGCCATCGAGGCGGCGTAGTCCTGCCGGATCGTGTCCAGTTCTGCGTTCAACTTCTCGCTCAGCCGTGTCGGCTTGCCAGTCTTCATGGAAAATCTCTCCTTTCAAACGCCAGCGCTCGCCGGTGTCGGGGTCTTGGGCGGTCAGGTAGGCTTTGCCCGCGCGCGGGATGTCGAAGCCAGCATCGGTAAGGGCGTCGAGCATGCTGTCACGGTCAGTGATTAGGCCAATGCTGACTTGATCCAGAACCCACGCATGCAGCTCGTCGCGGCCTTGGGCGCGGGTTGGGGTCTCGATGGTGTCGCGGACCTCTTGGGTGCGCTCCAGCTCCATCGGATCGGCCCAGCCATGGCGCTGGTTCATCACGTCGCGCAGGCTGTCGAAGGCCTTCTCGTAACCGGGCGGCGCGATGTTGAGGCTGCGGCCCGAGGTCAGCTCCAGGCGCGGCGTGCAAAAGTGAAGCTCGACACGGTCTTCGTGGGTATGTCGGACCCAGAGCACCTCATATTGCTCAGGGTCCAGCCCCGCGAAGGCCAAACGCTCGAAGTGGTCCATGACCTCGGCCTGTTGTTCATCAGTCGGTGCGTCGGTGGCGGCAAAGCTGATCACGCCTGCACGGTAGGTCCATTGGTGGCGGCTGGCGTCGATCAAGGCTTCGGTGCGGTCGGGATTGCCGCGCAGGACCACGGGCAAAGGGTCGCGGGTCACGGTCATTGGCTGGCCGTCCGCATCACGGATCAGGTCGCGGTTGCCGTCGTATGCGAGCACCTTATCCGCGACGAGGTAGCCGACCGGCCCCGAGCCCGCGCCTTTGCCGTTGCGGAAGAACTTGATCAGCATCGGCGTGCGGCCTCGACGATCTGGGCAAGCTGGCGCTCGATGGTCAGCAGGCGGCGGGCAACGGTCAGCGCGTCCAGGTCAGTGCGCCCGATCTTCATGGCGTGGTTCAGCCAGCGGGCGATCTGGTTGAGGTTGCCGCCGATGCGTCCGACGGCCAGCACCAGCGCTGGATCAACGCGGGGGATGGGCTTGCGACGGCGGGCTTCGGTCAGACCAAGCGCCTCACGCAGCAGGGTCGCTGCAGGCACGCCAGCGGCCTCGGCCTTGGTGCGCAGCTGGGCTTTCTCGGCGGCGGTGCACCGAAAGACGAAGGTCTCGGTCAGCGGCTCTTTGGCGGGGGCTTTGCCCGCGCCGGTGGGGTTCGAAGGGGAGGCCTGCCGCCCCTCGCAAGGTCCCGTGTCAGCAGCGCCAGCGTATGACATGGGTCGCCTTGCTGTTTGTTCAGACCGCATGGCGATGCTCGCCCTTGGTTGTGGTGACATCCTGCAAAATAGGCGATGCGGGGTGCATTGGACGCGATGCAAAGGACGCGATGCGGGGTGCAGGAGGCGCGACACAATCGACGCGATCCCGAAGACGCGATGCAGGGTGCACTTCGCTTTTCGCGGATGACATTCTGCGAAGAGCGCGACTGTCTGCCTTGTTGTCACAGCCGTTCATCCCTCCAGCCCTGCCGCTCGCAGCTGCACCTTGCTCACAAGATTGGCCGCAATGAGGGCTGTCACCTGAGGGGGAGTGATGTGCTTGCACATGGGACTGCGATCATTGATCCAAGTCACCAGCCGTGCATGGTGATCCGCCTGCGTGGCCTCCGCTTCCTCCCGCTCGGCATTGGACCTTTCGATGAACGCCTGCCAGCGCCGCGACTGAAACCAGTTGTCGGAAAAGCAAACCTTGGAGCGGGTGAAACCCGCGCTATCGGTAGCGTAGACTTGGACGGCTTGCCACAAGTCCTCCGGTGCGATCCCTTCGTTCATGGCCTCTTCGATTTGGGCAAGGCAGGCAGCTTTGCCGCGCAACCGGTCCGGTGGATAGGCTCTCAAAATCCTCTCAGCCTCCCCCGCCTCGCGCCTGCGCGTAGAAGGTTCTTTCACAGGTTCAATGATAAGGTTCGTGTCCCGATTTGGGACTACCCCCGTCTCACCGTTGAGACTTTTCCCCCGCTTTTTTGACACGTTTCCCCCCGTCTCATTTTGAGACTCAACCCCGTTTTGACCACTGCCCCCGCCCTTTGGACGAGCGCTTGGCCCAAGGGTTATATCGAGGTGCAACTCATACTGATTGGACCCGCGCCCGCCATCGCCATCCCCACGGGCATGCCGCGTGACAAGGCCGCACTCCTCCAAGGTGACCATATGTCGAAACAGCGTTGCGCGGCCCATCTCGCATTCGTCGGCCAACCGCTGGGTGCTTGGGTTGCACTGGCCCGTTTCCTTGTTGTGAAAATCCGCCAGCTGAATCAGCACAATCTTGGCAGCGGGCTTCAGGCCTTTGACGTTCGCGGCCCAGATCAACGCCATGCCGCTCATGGCTTTGAGCCTGCCAAAACACGGGTATCAGGTTCGCAACTTGTTCGACAAATGTCCTGATACTTTTTCGGCCCTAAGCTTTTGTTTTGGTGGCGAAATACACTGGATTGCAAATCCGTGTACACCGGTTCGATTCCGGTACTCGCCTCCAGCATTTCCAATGACTTAGCGATAGACCTCCGAAAGCGGGTCATGATACCGACCGTGCGGCTGATCAGGGCCGTGGGTCTGTATATATTCAGGCGTTTCGACCATGCACGGCGCTGAAAAATGGTGTTTCATCCGGTAAAAACAGCGACGCATGGCCACGCCGCCGCACCACGAAGTCCATGGACTTTTCTATCGGCGGGCATTTGCAAACCGCATGCGACTGTCAGTCAGGCTCGGAGAACGCCTCGCTTGCGCGCAGGATCGGGTTGAACAGATAATGAAACACGGTCTTCTGGCCGGCATCCAACTCGACCGTGGCCTGCATGCCTGGCCGGATGGAAACCTCGCCCTTGGGACCGGTCAGGGTCTGGCTATCCAGTTCGACGACGATTTCGTAATAGGGTTCGGGATCGTTGGTATCCGGGTCCGTCACGGTATCCGCGCTGACATGGATCACCGCGCCAGTCAAACTGCCGTAGTCCCTGTAATCAAAGGCCGTCAATTTGACGCTCGCCCGCATACCCACGAAAACCGGCCCGATATCCTGCGGCTTGATCCGGCCAGCAACCACCGGCGCATCGTCGAGCGGGATGATTTCGAGGATTGGTCCACCCGGGGCGATCACGCCGCCTGCGGTACGGACGACAACGCGATTCACGATCCCCTCCATGGGTGCGCGCAGTTCGGCCCGCTGAACCTGGGCGGCCCGCACGCGCAGTTGTTGGCGGATCTGAGCCAATTCAGCCTGCTGTTCGGATAAAGCCTGCATCCGGGCAGCCTCGACTCCGGTGCGATGTTCGGTGATTTGCTGCGCAACCGTCAGAACGGATTGCTGAACGCGGATCAGATCGGTTTCCGGAATGGCCCCCCTCTCGACCAGCGGCTTCAGCAACAACAGCTCTGCATCGCGCGAAGCCTTGATCCGCGACAAAACATCCAGCGTTTCGCGATACTGGTCCATCCGCGCGACAAACAGGCTTTTCTCTGTCTGAGCCGCTTGGGGCGCCCGTTCTGCTAGGGCTGCAGGAATAGTCAGGTTACCGGTCTGTTCTGGGTTGGCCTCGGCTTGAAGGCGCAGGATCTGCATCTCAAGCAGGGCTTCACGGCCCAGCAATTCGTCATAGGCGCTGCGATAGGCCGTGTCGTCCATCTGGGCCAAAAGCTGCCCTTCGATCACCATGTCTCCCTCGCGGACACGAATGGACCGGACAATCCCCCCCTCAAGGTTCTGGATGCTTTGCGTGGCAGCCCGCGGCTCGACCCGGCCAGTGCCGCGCACAACGGCATTAAGCGGTGCGAAGTAACTCCAGATCAGGAAGACTGCGATAACCGCGATGACAAGATACACGACACCGCGCGACTGTGCGACAGAAGGCGCAGTCTTGTCCATGACACCCAAGGCTTTCATCGCGCGCCCTGCGGTTCCGAGGATTTGGGACCAGACGCACCAGCACCGACGCGGGTAAACTTTGCCAAGGTTTCCTCCTTGGGCCCATGTGCCACCACGCGACCCTCCACCAAGACAACCACCTCATCGATCGCGTCCATCAAAGCCATGCGGTGCGTGCAAATGATCGTGCTGCGGTCGCCCAGCCAATCCTTGAAGCGTGCAACGAATGTGGTCTCGCTCCGACTGTCCATCGCGGCGGTTGGTTCATCCAGAAGGACGATCGAAGGATTTTGCAGATGCAAACGGGCCAAGCCGACGGCAGCACGCTGCCCCACCGAAAGCCCCTCGCCGCCATCATGTATCTCAAGATCCAGACCCCGCGTGGTGGTGGCGATCAACTTGCCCAAACCCGCGAATTCCAGCGCTTCGAACAGGCGGGCATCACTGAATTGCGCGGCCCCCATCGACAGGTTTTCCCGCAAGGTGCCCTTGAACAGACGAGGCTCTTGCGGAAGGTAGCCAATCGCTTGGCGCAGATCGTCTGGATCGATCTGCTGTGCCTCAAGGCCGTCGACAAGGTAACTGCCCTGATTGGGCACATAAAGTCCTGCCAGTATCCGCAAAAGCAGGGATTTCCCCGACCCGTTTTCCCCCAGGACAGCAACGCGCGCCCCTGGCTTGAGCTTGAGATCGGGGATCACAAGCTGCACATCCTCCACCCCGGGATACGCGCTGCGAATGTCGCGCAAACGCAGGTCGCCAGCGATCTGCGTGCGCCGGATATAGCTGCGTGCGGGGTCACGATCTTGCGGCGCCCCTGCGATCACCTCCAACCCCTCCAGCGCCGCTGTGGTGTATTTCCAACGCGACAGAACCCCGGACAATTGTACGATCGGTGCAAGGGATCGGCTGGTCAGGATAGATACCGCGATGATGCCGCCAACGGACAGGGCATCGGCGAAGAACAGATAAACCCCGCCAGTAATTGCCGCGACATAGGTCAGCATCTGAATCGATGACGATAGAAAAGACAGCCCTGCCGACAGGCGCCGATGCTGCGAACTTTGAAGAGCGTTTAGCGTTGTCACCTCTTCCCAGTTGCGCTGGAACAAGGGAGCAAAGCGATGGCTGCGCAGGGTTTCAAGCCCATAGGCAGTTTCCGTCAAAAGGCGCAGCGCAGCGGTCGTTCCTCCTAGCATATCACGCGACAGGGCATGAATGCGGTGTTGGAAAATCAAACCGGCGATGATCATCACCAGAGCGCCCAACGCCACGATCACGACAAGCGGACCGGCGACGGCGTAAATCACCAGGAGGAAGATCAGCACGAAGGGCAAGTCTGTCACGACACCCACCGCGGAAATCGCGAAAAATTCTTTGACCGAGGCGAATTCCCGCATGGAATTGACCAAAGACCCCGGAGGCATCGGGCGCGCATCAAGGCGGATGTTGATCAGTTTCTCGAACAGATCGCGGTTCACCGCGATTTCGATCTCACGGCCTGCGTTGTCGATCAGTCGCGCCCTTGAGATCCGCAGCAGGAATTCCAACGCGATGGCCAGTGCAGCGCCGCTCGCCAGAACCCAGAGCGTCGCTTGGTTCTGGTTGGGCACGACCCGGTCATAGACCTGCAGGGCAAACAGCGACACCGCCACAGCCAAAAGGTTGGCAAAAGCCGAGGACAGCACCACATCGATAACCCGGCCACGCATCGGCGCAAAATGACGCCAGAACCAATGCTGGTCGGGTCGCTGTCCGACATGGCGCGCGGCCAAGGCATCAAGCCGTGGAGAAAAGCGCAGCATTTCGCCGGCATATCTTGCTGCAAGACATTCTTGGTCAACCAGAACCCGCGCCTCGGAGCCGGGATCGGCCACCGTGAAATACTGGCCATCGGCTTCACGTTCGATGACCAGAACATAACGCTCATCGGTCAGGCGCAGAAGGCATGGGGTCTCGATCCGGGACAGGCGTACCGACATCTGATGGGACATCTCATAGCCCAAATTCCCCAAGGCCCGCGCCAGCAAGGGCAGGTCCATCCCACTGGCGGCACTCGGCAGTCCGGTCCACAGACGATCTACCGTGACCGGCTGGCCCAGGTGCGAAAGGTAGCTGGCTGCGGATCGATCCAGATCGGC
>JALQUE010000398.1 GCA_023260815.1 Roseovarius sp. | reverse complement strand
CAGAATACGCTGCAGGGTGCGGCGGTGCATATTCAGGCGCCGCGCCGTTTCGCTGACATTGCGATCGCACAGCTCGTAGACCCGCTGAATATGTTCCCAGCGCACGCGATCTGCGCTCATCGGGTTTTCGGGCGGCGGCGGCAGCGTGTCGCCACCGGCCAGCAGCGCGTTGGTGATGTCGGTCGCATCGGCGGGCTTGGACAGGTAATCGGTCGCGCCGATCTTGACCGCGGCCACAGCCGTGGCAATCGCGCCATACCCGGTCAGCACCACCACACGGCTGTCGGGGCGCTTTTCGCGAATGACCTCGACCACATCCAGCCCGTTGCCATCCTCCAGCCGCAGATCGCAGACGGCATAGGCGGGCGGACGTGCTGTGGCAATCGCCTTGCCAGCCGCAACCGACCCCGCCATTTCCACCTCGAATCCGCGTTTTTCCATGGCTTTGGCCAGACGACGCAGAAACGGTTCATCGTCATCGACGAGCAGCAGGCTCTTGTCACTTCCCAGATCGTGCAACTCATCGGCCATGCCGCCACTCCTCCCGTTCGCGCACCACGGTACGCAACAGTTCTATCCCTCGCCCTGCGGTGCGTCAAACGATCGCAAGCACTTACATCGCATCCAGGAAACAGCCGACACGGTCAGCCATCTGTTCCGGCGTCGTCTCGCGACGGAAAAACTCCACAAATCCATATTCCGGAAGGGTCAGATAGGTAAAGGTCGAATGATCCACGAGATAGAAATCTTCCTGTCCGGGCGTAGGCTCCTGTATCTTGAAATAGGTCCGATACGCCTGACTGGCTGCCTTGACCTGCTCGGGCGATCCGGTCAGGCCAAGCATCCGCGGGTGCAAGTTGGCGGTGAAGTCGTCCAGCACCTCGGGCGTGTCACGCTCTGGGTCGACCGAAATGAACACCGGCTTCACAATCTGGTCCCGCTCTTCGAGGATTTCCACCGCCACCGCATTGCGCGAGGCATCCAGCGGGCAGACATCAGGGCAGAACGTATAGCCGAAATAGATCAGCGCCGGCTGGTCGATCACGTCCGCGTCAGTCACCGTCTCGCCGGTTTCGCTGACAAGGGTAAACGGCCCGCCGATCTGCGCGCCACCCGCAACCTGCCCTTCACGGCATTGCGCAAAGCGATCATCGCCGCCCGAACCTGACCCCATCAGGTAGAACGCACCAAGCCCCGCCAAGGCGGCAATTGCAGCGGCAATCGCGAATATGCGTGTCATCTGGGGGTCCTCATTCTTCTGGGCATCCTGGGTGGTCTATGGCACATCTAACAGCAGAAACCGAACTTGCAACGGGACCCAAGCGCGCAGATGTCCGATATCTCTCCGAGCGCCTTCAAATCCCGCAGTCGCGGCAACTGGATCCGCCTGCGCACCTTGATCCTTCTGCGCTGGTGGGCCATCGCGGGACAGGTTTCGGCCCTGATCGTGGCGCAGCGTCTGTATAACCTGAACCTCGAAATCGGGTTGTGTTACCTCGTGGTGGGCGTTGCCGTCATTTCCAACCTCGTGGCGTCCTTCGTCTATCCCGAAAACAAGCGCCTGTCGGAAACCGAAACCCTGCTGGTGGTTCTGTTCGACATGCTGCAACTGGGCCTGATGCTGTATCTGACCGGCGGGCTGAACAACCCGTTCTCGATCCTGATCGTCGGGCCGGTGACGGTATCGGCTTCGGCGCTCTCGTCCCGGTCGACCCTGTTTCTGGGGCTTATGGCGATCCTGATCGTGTCGATCCTGACACAGTTCCACCTGCCACTCCGCACCGAGCAGGGCTTTATCCTGCGGATGCCGGATGTCTTCCTGTTCGGCAACTGGGCCGCCATCGTGATCGCAATTGTCTTTCTGGGTGTCTATTCCCGCTGGATCGTATCGGAAATGGACGCGATGTCGAACGCGCTTCAGGCCACCCAGATGGCGCTGGCGCGCGAGCAGAAACTGACCGATCTGGGCGGCGTTGTCGCCGCCGCCGCACACGAGCTTGGCACGCCGCTGGCCACGATCAAGCTGACCAGCTCGGAACTGGCCCAAGAGCTGTCGGACAATGACGAATTGCGTCAGGATGCGGTTCTGATCAGCGAACAGGCGGATCGCTGCCGCGATATCCTGCGGTCGATGGGGCGTGCCGGCAAGGACGATCTGCATCTGCGCAAAGCGCCCCTGACCGCCCTGATAGAAGAGGCCGCAGACCCGCATATGGATCGTGGCAAGATAATCCATTTCGAGCATGTCTCCTCCTCGGGGCCGCTGGACAGCCAGCCAACCATCCACCGCCGCCCCGAGGTGATCCACGGGCTGCGAAACCTGATCCAGAATGCCGTCGATTTCGCGCGTGGGAATGTCTGGATCGAAAGCCGCTGGTCCGACAGCCATATCAGTCTGCGGATCATGGATGACGGGCGCGGCTATCCGCAACATGTTCTGGCCCGGATCGGCGAGCCGTTCATGCGCCGTCGTGGTCCGATGTCCGATCCCCGCCGCCCGGAATACGAAGGCATGGGGCTGGGCCTGTTCATCGCCAAGACCCTGCTGGAACGGTCAGGCGCCGATCTGAGCTTTGCCAACGCGTCTGATGCGCATCAGGACGGGGCGGGCGGCCATCCGGACCGCACCGGAGCGGTCGTCGAGGTGACGTGGCCGCGACGCAGGATGGAAGCCGAAACATCGGACAGTCGGCAGCCCACCGGCGATAACCCCCCTATCCGGGCCTGAGGCGTTAACCAACGGTTAACCAATAACCGCGCAGTCTGCCCAAGGGGTATCGGGCAAGCGGAAAGGCGCGTCATGACAGTTCCGGCCTTCGGGTGGATGTTGTTTCCAATCATCTCAGGCAGCATCGCGCTTGGGGTGATCTGGTTTTATGGCCTTCTCATCGGGCGATGGGACAGGCGGAACGACATGCCTCTGCCACACAACAAGTCCGCGCATTTCCTGTTTCAACACAACAGCCTTGTCGACCACGACGTTCCAAATCACCTTTTACCCCTGGCCCTGTCGGACTGGTCATCGCTGCGCG
>JALQUE010000390.1 GCA_023260815.1 Roseovarius sp. | reverse complement strand
ACCTGATCGACAACCGGATGAACCGCCACTAAAGCGGTCCGCCTTTACCCTGAGGCATCAGCCAAAGGCGGACCGCGTGCAGCGCTTGAACAGAGCGCCGCATATCGCGAAACACTTTAGGCACCGGATTGGCCCGGCGCTCAGGCACCCGGCCAGACGGTGGCATCGCTGACAACACCCCCCCCCGCAAGGTTCCTGCCTTGCGGGGGGTTTTCATGTTTGTCGCAAACGGGCGAGACCACGGTCGTATCCGCACTATCGTGACCTTGTGGCGCCACCCAGTCCAGCGCCCGCCCCTCGAACAAACCGGACGCCCCCTCTCATGTCGTTGCTGGCACCAGACAGCCCACGTTTGCCATCCCGCGCCCTGCATGGAATTCTGTGTGTGGAAATCGGCATGCTGTTTTTCGTCGCCCAGGACGCGATGATGAAATCCATGCTGGGTGTCTACCCGATCTGGACCTTGATCTTCGCACGGGCGGTGATGTCGGTTCTGGTGCTGTTGCCGCTGATCCTGCTGCTTGGCGGCCCACACCGGCTGCTGACGCCGCTCTGGCCGCTGCATCTTGCTCGGGCGGCACTGTTCACCGGCGGGTTTTCCCTGTTTTATGCCGCCTTCCCCTTCATGGGGCTGGCCGAGGTGACGACGATCTTCTTCGCATCCCCCCTGATCACCGCGCTGATGGCCGCGTTCTGGCTGAAGGAAACCATTGGTCCGCACCGCATGGGCGCGCTGGCGGTAGGCTTTGCCGGTGTGCTGATCGCCATGAACCCCGCCAGTGACAGCTTCACATGGATCGCAATCCTGCCGCTGCTATGTGCTGTGACCTATGCCGCCTCGCAGATCATCGCGCGCAAGATCGGAGACCGCGAAAGCACGCTCACCGTGGGGCTTTATACCTTGGGCTTTTCGGGCCTGATGATCTTGCCCATGGGCTGGGGCTTCAACCAGGTTGTCACCGTCACCCCCGAATTCGCGCATCTCGGCTGGAGCTTGCCCTACGCCCCGCCGCGCGATTTGCCCACATTGGCCCTTCTGGGGCTTCTCGGCATGGCGGGCTATCTGCTGCTGTCCCGCGCCTATCAGGTGGCAAATGCCAGCCTTGTGGCGCCGTTCGACTATACGTACCTGCCCTTCGCCACCCTCATGGCCTATCTGGTCTGGAACGAGGTGCCGGGGCTCAACACGCTGTTCGGCATGGCGCTGATCGTTGCAGGGGGGCTGTATCTGGGCTACCGCGAGTTGCGGGCGCACCGCGACACAGACCAACCCGCCCCGGTGGCCGAGACACTGTTCGTCCCCGGCAGCCCCCTGCCACAGCAGATCCCCGACGAGGAAGACATTCGATGACCCACGCCACTGCCGACCTGCCCGCACGTGACCTGCGCGGGGTGACGATGGTGTTTTTCGCAGGCGTGCTGTGGTCCACCGTTGGCCTTGGCATCCGCCTGATGGAAGACGCGCTGGTCTGGCAGATCCTGTTCTACCGCTCGCTCAGCCTGTCGGTGCTGCTTTATGTGGTGATCCGCCTGCGCACAGGGCAGGATCCCTTCGTTCTGGCGCGGCGCACCGGCCCTGCCGGGGTGATCGGCGGGCTGTCACTGGTGGCGGCCTATACCGGCGGCATTCACGCGGTGCAGACAACGTCGGTTGCCAATGCGATGCTGCTTTTCGCAACGGCGCCTTTCATGGCGGCAATCCTTGGTCGGCTGGTCCTTCGCGAATCCGTGCGCCCCGCGACGTGGATCGCCATTGCCGTGGCCTGTGTCGGGATTGGCGTCATGGTCTGGGACAAGTTCGGCGAGCCTTCGGCACTCGAAGGCAACCTCTCGGCGCTTGGCTCGGCCTTGGGGTTTGCGGTGTTCACGGTCGCCCTCAGATGGGGCAAGGCCGGCGAGATGATGCCGGCGGTGTTCCTGTCGGGCCTCTTTGCGGTGCCGATCATGGGCGCGATCTGCCTTGGGCTGGGACTGCCGCTGGTCATTGGCGCGTCGGATGCGGGGCTGTCTCTGGGCATGGGGGTGTTTCAGGTGGGCGCGGGGCTGATCCTCTATACCATCGGATCGAAAACCGTGCCTGCGGTCGAACTCACCCTCCTGTCCCTCGCCGAGGTGGTGCTTGGTCCCCTGTGGGTCTGGATTTTTCTGGGCGAAACGGCAACGCCTTACACCCTCACGGGCGGCGCGATCCTGCTCGGCGCCATCGCCGGGAACGCCCTGTCAGGCGCGCGGCGCAAACCACCGCCCCCAATGGTCTGAGCTTTCCTTCACGTCAGCAGCCTATGTGTTACACTGGCCCTGCATTTGAAGTTGCCCATTCCAAAAGGAGATCCCGAAAATGCGTAAAACCTTCATGACGACCGCCTTTGCTGCCAGCCTCGCGCTGACCGGCTGCATGTCCGCCGACGAAGAACGCCAGATGACCGGTGCACTGGTCGGCGGCGGGCTGGGACTGATCACCGCCAAGGCGCTTGGCGCCGACAATGACTGGGTTGTGGTCTCCACTCTGGCGGGCGCCGCCGCCGGGGCACTGGTCGCGCGCAATCGCGAAACCGGCCAATGCGCCTATGCCCGCGGGGATGGCACATATTACAACGCGCCCTGCCCCTGATACCACCAAACCGGAGCGGCGGGAATCATCCCGCCGCGCCGCGCACGCCTCAGCCCCGCCCGCGATAGGGCGGCACACCCTGATCGGGGATCCAGACACCCTCGGGCATCGGCCCCGTCTGGTAAAAGACATCGATCGGAATTCCACCGCGCGGATACCAATAGCCCCCGATCCGCAACCATTGCGGATCAAGAAAATCGGCCAGACGCCGCGCGATGCTGACCGTGCAATCCTCATGGAACGCGCCATGATTGCGGAAGCTGCCCAGATACAGCTTGAGAGACTTGCTCTCGACCAGCCAGGCGCCCGGCACATAATCGATCACCAGATGCGCGAAATCCGGCTGCCCCGTCATCGGACAAAGCGAGGTGAATTCCGGTGCGACGAACCGCACGTTATAGGCCACATCCGCCTGCGGGTTGGCCACCCGCTCCAACTCGGCATCCTCGGGCTGCTGCGGCACCACCGTCGCCCCGCCCAACTGCTTGAGATCCTTGTAGATATTGTCGCTCATCCTGTGCCTTTCCTCAAACGCCGCGCTTGTTGCCCCACAGCGCCACATGCAGCTGTGGCAGGACCCGCGCCTCGAACCAGCCGTCCTTCGTGACATGATCCACCAGCCAGCGCATCCGCGCATCCAACCCGTCCTGATCGACGCGCGCCGCATCGTCGCCCGGCGGAGGGGGGGTGTGATTGCCCGGCTGCAGGAACAGCGGCAACTGCGCATAGCGCGCCGCCACATCCCGCGCCCACGTGTAATCCGTCTCGTCGAAGATCACGATCTTCATCACCATATCCGTGCCCTGCGCCGCCGCGATGCAGGCATCGAACGCGGCCCAGTCCACGTCCATCCCGCTTGACGGCGGCTTGGGACTGAGCACCAGCATATCCAGTTCGGAAAACCAATCCTTGGCGACCGACCCTTGCGTTTCCAGCGCAAACCCATAGCCCCGCGCATGGCCCAACCGGATCACCTGATCCAAAGGCTGGATCGCCGGATTGCCGCCCGACAGCGACACCAGCAAGGGCCGCCCGCCCGACAGTCTTTCGACCTCGTCCATGATCGCATCTGCGGTCATCGGCGCCCATGTGTCGCGAAACGCACTGTCCACCGCGTGCAGGCTGTCGCACCACGCGCAGCGGTAATCGCACCCGCCCGTGCGCACGAACACCGTCGGCACCCCGATCAGCGCGCCCTCGCCCTGTATCGTCGGCCCGAAAATCTCGGACACGCGGATCGGTCCGGCGTCGCGCATGGCCGGTATTCCGCCCAGGTCTTGGGGGTTTCGCTGACCTTCACGGCGCTGCCTTCGGGCCATCTGGCCGCACACCA
>JALQUE010000328.1 GCA_023260815.1 Roseovarius sp. | reverse complement strand
ATGGAATTCGGCGCCTCCGCCGAGGATCTGGCGCTGACCTGTCACGCGCATCCCACCTATTCCGAGGCCGTGCGCGAAGCCGCCCTTGCCTGCGGCGATGGGGCCATTCACGCCTGACACTGTCTGTCATCACGGCACACGCAAAAGGCGGCTCCCGATCAGAGGGGCCGCCTTTTTTCACGCCGCACGGTGCAGGGTCGCACGGTGCCGGGTTGCACGGTGCCGGGTCGCATGGTGCAGGGCCGCACGGTGCAGGGCCGCATGGCTGCCCCGGCCCCGCACCTCTACCGTTTGTCCTGAACGCCGTCGGGGTCAAACCCCGCCTCGCGCATCAGCCGGTTCGACGCGGTCTCGACCTCCTGCTCCAGCTGCTCCATGAACGCGGCGCGCTCCATCCCGGCCTCGATGCGCGGCAGAAACTCCACCACTGCGGTGCCCGGCTTGCGCAGGATCCCCTTGCGCGGCCAGAACACGCCCACATTGGTCCCCACCGGCACGCAATCCTGCCCCAGTTCCTCATAGAGAACGCCGGTTCCCACCTTGTAGGGCGCCTTGACGCCCGGCGCGATGCGCGTGCCTTGGGGATAGATGATCAACTGCCCCGGATGCTGGCGCCCGCGCGCCACATCCGCCACCATCTGCTTGATCGCGACACTGCGCTTGCCCCGGTTGACCGGAACGCACCCGATCTTCAGACCGTATTGCCCGATCACCGGCGCCCACATCAATTCGCGCTTCATGATGAACTTGCCGGCAGGCACCGCGCCGAAAATCAGGATGATGTCCAGAAAGGATTGATGCTTGGACGCGATCACCACCTCGTCGGTGGGCGGCGTGCCGCGCACCTCGGTGTGCAGGCCCACCATCCAGCGCGCTGTCCAGCGCACCCAACGACACCACATGTGACAGGCCGTCATCGCCCCGCGCTTGCTGATCAGCGCCCATGGAAAGAACGCGATCCCGATGACCGCCATCATCACATAGATCTGCCCGACAAACACCAGCGACCGGAGCCATTGCACGCCCTTGCTCATGGCAAATCCCTCAACGTCTTGCGCGCCGCCGCCCGCGTGGCCAAATAAGCCACCGCCGCGGCAAGGGGCGGCACGGCCAGCGGCCAGACCCAATGCCACCCGCGAAAGCCAAGACCGGTCAGAAAGCCGGCCTGATCCTGCGCCGCAGGCAGCGCAAGGATCGCAAGACAGCCCAGCATCACCCCGACACCGGCCCCCGCCAGCGCCCTCAGGGTAAAGCGCCGCACGAAGGCCCGCACGATATAGCCGTCCTGCGCGCCCACCAGCCGCAAAACCCCGATCACCTGCGCATTCGCCGCCAGCGCGGCATTGGCCGCAAGCGTTATCATCGCCGCTGTGGTTGCCCCGATCAGCAGCAATGACACCCAGCCCAGCAACCGCAATCGGGTCGCGGCATTGACCAATGGCTCGCGCCAGCGCGTATGATCATCCAGAACAGCCCCCGGCACCTCGGCGGCCAGTCGCAGGCGCAACCCCTGCGGATCAAACCCTTCGGCCTCCTCGATCACCTCGATCAACTGCGGAATGGGCAGCGCATCCACCGGCAGATCCGGGCCGAACCACGGCTCCAGCAGCGCGCTTTGCTCCTCGGGTGTCAGGGCACGGGCGCTGGCCACACCGGTCGTCGTCTCCAGCACGTTCAGCGCGGCTTGGGTCTGGTTGGCCAACTGGCCCTCGGGCGCGGAAATACGGACCGTCGAACTGCGCGCCAATTCATCGCCCCAGCGATCCGCAAGACGCCCCGTCGCCAGTGACAGCGCCAGCGCAAAAACCGCCAGAAACGCCATCGCCCCCGCCGCGAACACCGTCAGCGATGCGGTAAACCCCGTCGGCGGCACCACGCGATCCGCCTGCACGTCACCCGACAGCATGTCTGTCACCCTGCCAAGATCAAGCTTCACAGATCCGCCCCCGCCAGTTGCAGCCGTCGGTTGGCGATGCGCAGCACCCGTGCCTGCACATGCGCCTTGGCCGCCCGGATCAATGCCAGATCATGCGTCGCAATCATGATCGTCTTGCCCATCCGGTTCAGCTCGATCAACAAACGCAACAGCCGCTGCGACATCTCCCAATCGACATTGCCCGTCGGCTCGTCGGCCAGGATGACATCCGGCGACATGATGACCGCCCGCGCCAGCGCCGCGCGCTGCCTTTCCCCCCCCGACAATTCCGGCGGCCGTGCGTTGGCCCTCTCCTTCAGGCCAACCCAGCCGGTCAACTCCTTCAGGTTGGCCGCCTCACCCAGCAGATCCCGCCCCGACACCATCAGGGGCAGCGCGATATTCTCGGACACGCTCATGTGATCCAGAAACTGACAATCCTGATGCACCACGCCGATGCGCCGCCGCGCCATCGCGATATCGTCGCGCTCCATCTCGCGCCGGTCCACGTCAAAAAGGCGCACGGTGCCGGATGTCGGCGTCAAGGCGCCATAACACAGCTTGAGGAATGTCGTCTTGCCCGCGCCGGACGGACCGGTCAGGAAATGGAACGATCCCGGTTGCAGCTCAAGCGAGATATCACTCAACAATTCGCCGCCGCCGTAACTATAGGCCACGTTCTCCAACTCGATCAAGGAAGCCCCCTTTGTCCCGCGCGCTTCTAGATGCCTTACAGGACACACTTGTGCAATGTTTCTGCGCATGAAATGCTTAGGTCTTTCGTATGTGCCATTTACCGCCTATGCTTCTGAAAAAGCAAACAGGCTTGAAACTGCAGGCAGGCGACAGGTGTCGACATGAGGCTGACTTGCCCGAATTGCGGGGCGCAATATGAAGTGCCCGATGAGGTGATCCCGGAAACGGGTCGTGACGTGCAGTGCTCGAACTGCGGCGACACGTGGTTTCAGGCCCATCCTGACCATCAGTCAGACGATGACAGGCTGGACGACGTGCAGGAAGACGCACAATACGACACAGCCCCAGAACCAGCCCCCGAACCAGCACCGCAAACGGGCGCCGAGGGCCGACAGTCCTATGGCGATGACGATGAGTACGGCGCGGATTACGACGCCGACCCCGAACCGCAATCCGCCCCCCAAGACGACGATCCCTATGCCGACGATGCGCCAGAGGACGACGCCCCCCCGTCCCGCCGCGAGCTTGACCCCTCGATCCGCGATCTGCTGCGCGAAGAAGCCGCCCGTGAAGAACAGGCCCGTGCCGCCGAAGCTGGCGCCAGCCTCGAAACGCAACCCGATCTCGGTCTGGACGACGGGCCAGACACCCGCACGCAAGAGGCCCGCTCCCGCATGGCCCGCCTGCGCGGCCTCTCGGACAAGGACGAAACCGCACCCGCCAAGAACACCATCGACCCGGACTCGCGTCGCAACCTTTTGCCGGATATCGACGAAATCAATTCCTCGCTCGACGCGGCCCCGCGCCGTGACCGCAGCTATAGCGACGAAGACGATGCCTTGGCCGTGCCCTCGGGTGGCGGTGGCTTCCGGCGCGGTTTCGTCTGGGCGATCGCTCTGTTCGCGGGGCTGACACTTCTTTATGTCTTCGCCCCGCAGATCGCCGGCCTGTCACCCGCCCTCGAAGGGCCGATGACCGCCTATGTCGAGATGGTCAATGCGTTGCGCGCCCTGCTGCAATCATCCGTCGCATCGCTTCTGGGATAACCGATCACCGGTCACCGGTCACAGGCGGCAAAACGCGCGGCGCTGCGTCTGCGCTGCCGGTCAGGCATCCCGATCGCTGCCGGGCGCGCGTGCCCTGTCAGAACCGGTCCAGCAACCGCTTGAGGTAATCCAGTTCGACATCCGGGCGTTCGCCCTCACCGGACCGACGGCGAATTTCATCCAGTAATTCCCGCGCGCGGCGATACACATCCTCACCCTGCAACAGCGAATCCTGCGTGCCGACCTGGCCACCCTGTCCCGCCTGACGGCCAAGCGGGTCCGACTCCTGCGCACCGGCCTCGCCACGGGCCTGACCCTGTCCGCCCTGTTGCTGCTGGCTGTTCTCGGCCAGCGCCTCGCCCAGATTGCGCATCCCTTCTCGCAGCGCTTCCATCGCCTCGGATTGACGATCCAGCGCTTCTGGCAGATCGTTGCCGCGCAGCGCCTGCTCGGCGCCCTCCATGGCCCTGTCGGCGCGATCAAGCGACTCGCGTGCCGCGTCGCCGCCTTCGGTGCCCGCACCCGGCAGGGAGCCGCGCTGCCGCTCAAGCTCGCGGCGCAGCGCCTCCTGCCGGCCGGCCAGATCGCCTGGCCCGCCATTTTCCGCCTGCTGGTTGCCCGGCTCCTGACCGCCCTCTCCGGGTTGTCCCGGCTGGCCGCCTTGTCCCTGACCCTGCTGGCCCTGCTGATCGTGGCTCTGCCCACGGCCCTGCCCGCCATTGCGGCCCTCGTTGCCTTGGCTCTCGCCGCTTTGCGCACCGGGGTTGAACTGTTCCTGCAAATCGCGGAACGCGTCATCCGACAGACCCTGCTGATTGCGCAGCGTCTCGGCCAGACCTTCCATCGCCTGCTGGCCGGGGCTTTGGCCCTGCTGGCCACCCTGGCCTTGGGTGACCTGCATGTTTTCCATCATCTGCTGGAACTGCTCCAACGCTTCCTGCGCCTCGGCCATGCGGCCCTGTTCCATCAAGTCCTGAATGCGGTCCATCATGTCCTGCAGATCCTGCTGGGTCATCTGCATGGCATCTTCCGACATCGGGGGGGTGTCGCCGTTCTGCTGCTGGTTCTCGCGCTGCGCCTGCTGCATCTTCTGGCGCAGGTAATCATTCGTCGCCTCGCGCAATTCCTGCATCAGCCGGGCGATCTCTTCCTCGGTGGCGCCATTGCGCATCGCTTCGCTCAGACGCTCCTGTGCGGCGCGCATCCGTTCCAGCGCGTCACCGATATCCCCTTCTTCCAGCAGAATCGCCAGATCCCACAGCGCTTGCGCGATCTCGTCCTGCGCCTCTGTGTCCAGACTGTCATGCCGCACCAGTGTCT
>JALQUE010000273.1 GCA_023260815.1 Roseovarius sp. | reverse complement strand
GCGAGCCTGAAGTGGATCTGGCGGCCTATCATCGCTCAAAAACCGGCGCGCTGTTCATCGCGGCCACGGAAATGGGCGCCATCGCGGCGGGCCATGATCCGGACAACTGGCGCGATCTGGGCGCCCTGATCGGCGAGGCGTTCCAGGTGGCCGACGATCTGCGCGATGCCCTTCTGGATGAGGCGACCCTTGGCAAGCCTGTGGGGCAAGATGCGCTGCATGGTCGGCCCAATGCGGTGGCCAAGCTGGGCGTTGATGGCGCCAGCAAGCGGTTGTCGGACATTCTGGCGGGCGCGATTGCGTCGATCCCGTCCTGTCCGGGTGAGGCGGATCTGGCGCGCATGGTGCGCAGGACGGCGGAACGCATCGTGCCCAATGTTCCGGCCACGGCGAGCCGGGTCTGAGCGCTGTGGCAGCGCAGGATCCTCCGGCACGCAGCGGTTTCGATCTGACACGCTGGCTGAACCGGCTGATCGCCCGCCCCGATATCCAGAGTCTTGCTGCAAGGTGGCCCTTTAGCCGAGGGATCGCACGGCGTGACGGGGCCGAGATTTTCGAAATCGTTCAGGGTTTTGTGCGCTCGCAGGTTCTGGGGGCGCTGATCGAGTTGCGCGTTTTGCCGTGGCTGATGGAGCGTGACGCATTCCCCGCCGATCTGGCGCAGGGCGCGGGCATCGCGCCTGAGCGAATGGAGATCTTGTTGCAGGCGGGTGCCGCCATGGGCCTGATGAAGCGCCGTGGCGATGGCCGCTTCCGGCTGTCGCGCAAGGGGGCGGCCCTGATGGGGGTGCCAGGCCTTGAGGCGATGATTCGGCATCACCACGTCTTTTATCAGGATATGGCCGATCCCGTGGCGCTGCTGCGCGGCGATGGCGACACCGGGCTGGCGCGGTTCTGGCCGTATGTCTTTGGTGCCGAGGGTGATATTCCGCCCGAAGACGCGGCGCGCTATTCGGATTTGATGGCGCAATCGCAGGAACTTGTGGCGCAGGATACGCTTCGGATGATCCCGCTGCGCGGGGTTCATCGTCTGATGGATGTGGGCGGTGGCTCGGGGGTGTTCGTGTCGCATGTGGCGCGGCGTTACCCGCAGATGGCGCTGAGCGTGTTCGACCTGCCCGAAGTGATCCCGGATGCGAGAAAGCGGCTTGGATCGGGGGCGCTGGATGGGCGCGTGATCTGCTGTGCCGGCTCGTTTCGTGAGGGACCGTTGCCGATGGGGGCGGATGCGATTTCGCTGATCCGGGTGCTGTACGATCACGATGACGACACGGTTACCGATCTTCTGGCCAAGGCCTATGCGGCCTTGCCGCCGGGTGGGCGGTTGATCGTGTCCGAGCCGATGTCGGGTGGCGCAAAGCCTGATCCGATCTGCGATGTCTATTTCGCGTTCTACACGATGGCGATGGGCACGGGGCGCACGCGCTCGGCTGCACGGATTGCGGAATTGTGCGAGGCGGCGGGGTTTCATCAGGTGCGCGCGGCGACGTCTCCGCGGTCCTATGTCACCAGCGCGCTGAGCTGCAGCAAGCCATTGTAAGGCTGTCGCAAACAATCTCCCTCACAACATGTAAACTAAACTTGACACTTATGTGTGTATCTCTAAACTTACAAGTGAGCCCATAACCTGCGCTGAGTCTTTCGACTGGCAGGTGGGCCGGGAAACAAGGAGATGTTGATGGAGGCCCGCGCTGTCTTTTTGAACGGTCCAGAGGATCTTCACCTGGACACCCTCGCGCTCAAGGCGCCGGGTGCTGGTGATCTGGTCGTTGACATCGCGCATTCCGGTATCTCCACCGGCACCGAAAAGCTGTTCTGGTCAGGCCGGATGCCGCCATTTCCGGGCATGGGTTATCCGCTTGTTCCCGGTTACGAGGCGGCAGGCGAAGTGGTCGAGGCCGCACCCGGAACCGGTTACAAGCCTGGGGATCATGTATTCGTTCCCGGTGCGGATTGTTTTAACGAAGCGTTCGGTCTTTTTGGCGGCGCATCTGCGCGCTTGGTGACCAAGGCCGACCGCGTGACGCGAATCGATCCTGCCCTCGGGGCCGAGGGGGCGCTTCTGGCGCTGGCGGCCACGGCGCGGCATGCGATGGCGGGGCTGGACAAGGCCGTTCCCGACCTGATCGTGGGGCATGGTGTGCTGGGACGGCTGCTGGCGCGGCTGACCATCGCCGCCGGTGCGCCCGCACCAACGGTCTGGGAGACGCAGGCCGACCGGCGCAGCGGCGCCGTCGGATACCAGGTGATCGCGCCCGAGGATGACACGCGCCGCGACTATGGCGCGATATACGATGCGTCGGGCAATGCCGCCATTCTCAATGATCTGGTGGGCCGTATCCGCAAGGGCGGCGAGATCGTTCTGGCCGGCTTTTATCCAGATGCACTGAGTTTCGCCTTTCCGCCCGCTTTCATGAAAGAGGCGCGTTTCCGCGTCGCGGCGGAATGGGCGCGTGAGGATCTGATCGCCACCGCCGCCTTGGTGGAGAGTGGCGCGCTGTCTCTGGAGGGGCTGATCACGCATCGCGCCTCGGCACGGCAGGCACCCGACGCCTACAGAACGGCATTCGAAGACCCCGGATGCCTGAAAATGATACTTGATTGGGAGGACGCCGCGTGAAGGACGATGTACCGAATCTGAAGGATTTCGACAAACGCCTGCGGGACGAGGCGGCTGAAGAGCCAACTCTGGAGGTTCCTCATGGGGAGCCGACCTCGAAAACCCAGATCATTGCGATTTACGGCAAGGGCGGGATCGGCAAATCGTTCACGCTGGCCAATCTCAGTCACATGATGGCCGAGCAGGGCAAGCGCGTCCTGCTGATCGGGTGTGATCCCAAATCCGACACGACCTCGTTGCTGTTCGGCGGCAAGGCCTGCCCGACGATCATCGAGACCTCGACCAAGAAGAACCTCGCTGGTGAGCAAGTGCAGATCGGCGATGTGTGCTTCAAACGTGGCGGCGTCTTTGCGATGGAGCTTGGCGGGCCGGAAGTGGGCCGCGGCTGTGGCGGGCGCGGGATTATCCACGGGTTCGAACTGCTTGAAAAGCTGGGCTTTCACGACTGGGACTTCGATTATGTCCTGCTGGATTTCCTGGGCGACGTGGTCTGTGGTGGCTTCGGTCTGCCGATCGCCCGCGACATGGCGCAGAAGGTGATCCTTGTCGGGTCGAACGATCTGCAGTCGCTATATGTGGCCAACAATGTCTGCTCGGCGGTCGAGTATTTCCGCAAGATGGGCGGCAATGTCGGCATAGCGGGACTTGTCATCAACAAGGACGACGGCTCGGGTGAGGCGCAGGCTTTTGCCAAGGCGGTCGATATCCCCGTGCTGGCGGCCATCCCGCAGGATGACGATCTGCGCAAGAAATCCGCGAATTATCAGATTGTCGGCACGGCGCAAAGCCAGTGGGGCGCGCTGTTTGCCGAGCTGGCCGAGGCCGTGTCGCTGGCGCCGCCGGTGCGGCCCGCGCCGCTGGATCAGGACGGGCTTCTCGGGCTGTTCGATGGATCGGATACCGGGGCGGGCATCACGCTGGAACCGGCGACCGACGAGGATATGCGCGGAAAATATGCCGTAACGCGCGAGAGTCTGGAGGTGATCTATGACGAAGCATGACCAGTCCTGTGATCGCCGCCTGAACGAGGTGCGCGAGATGCTGGCGCGGGCACGCCCCGACCAGATCCGTCGCCTGATCGAAGATATCCGCACGTCTGACCAGCACGAGGACCATCGGGGGACCGCATGAGCGAAGAAGTCACATATGACAACGCCGCGACTGCGCAGGTGATTGAAGGCAAGTCCGACGCGCCGGCCCCTGAATTGCAGGGTGATCCGGGGCTTGGCTGCCATTCGGGCGCCGAGATGGAAAAGGCCGCCCGCATGGCTGGCCAATCCGACCTGCTGGATCAATACGCCAAGGACTATCCGCAAGGTCCGCATGACAAGCCGCAAAGCATGTGCCCGGCCTTTGGGTCGCTGCGGGTGGGGCTGCGCATGAAGCGGGTCGCCACGGTGCTGTCCGGTTCGGCCTGCTGCGTTTACGGTCTGACCTTTGTGAGTCATTTCTACGGTGCGCGGCGGTCTGTCGGCTATGTTCCGTTCAATTCCGAAAGCCTGGTGACGGGCAAGCTGTTCGAGGATATCCGCGACAGCGTCCACGAGCTGGCTGATCCCGACCGCTTTGATGCGGTGGTGGTGACCAACCTGTGCGTGCCGACGGCAAGCGGCGTTCCCTTGCGGCTTTTGCCAAGTGAAATCAATGGGGTACGGATCGTCGGCATTGATGTGCCGGGGTTCGGAATTCCCACCCACGCCGAGGCCAAGGACGTGCTGGCTGGCGCGATGCTGAACTATGCGCGCAAGGAAATTCAGGCAGGACCCGTGCCCAAGCCCGCAGGCGGTGTCTCGGACAGGCCAAGCGTTGCCCTTTTGGGCGAGATGTTCCCGGTCGATCCGGTGATGATCGGCCAGATGCTGGCGCCCATGGGATTGGCGGCAGGCCCGGTTGTGCCGTGTCGCGAATGGCGCGAGCTTTATGCCGCGCTGGATTGCGGCGTGGTTGCCGCGATCCATCCGTTCTACACCGCCGCCGTCCGCGAGTTTCAGGCCGCAGGCCGCCCCATCGTGGGCAGCGCGCCTGTCGGCCATGACGGTACCGCCGCCTGGTTGGCGGGGATCGGTGACGCGTTCGGTTTGTCCGCCGACAAGGTGGCGCAGGCGCAGAATGCGTTTCTGCCGGCGATCAAGGGTGCGCTGAGTGCGGCGCCGATCAATGGCACGATTACGTTAAGCGGATATGAAGGCAGCGAACTCTTGGTGGCCCGCCTGCTGATCGAAAGCGGCGCGGATGTGCCTTATGTGGGCACCGCCTGCCCGAAAACCCCGTGGTCCGAAGCGGATGCCGAATGGCTGCGCGCACGCGGTGTGACGGTGAAATTCCGGGCCTCGCTGGAAGACGATTGCGCGGCGATGGAGGGGCTGAAACCCGATCTGGCCATCGGCACGACACCGGTTGTGCAAAAGGCCAAAGAGCTCGCGATTCCAGCGCTTTACTTCACAAACCTCATCTCGGCGAGACCGCTGATGGGACCTGCAGGGGCAGGCAGTCTGGCCGAGGTGGTCAATGCCGCCATGGCAGGCAAGGCGCGCATGGAACATATGCGCGAATTCTTCGAGGGTGTGGGCACGGGCGATACCGCCGGTGTCTGGGAGGGCGATCCGAATATCCGCGAGGAT
>JALQUE010000203.1 GCA_023260815.1 Roseovarius sp. | reverse complement strand
ATCCTCGGCATGCACAAGATCCAGGACCGCCCGATGGTCGTCAACGGTCAGATCGTGGCCCGCCCGATGATGTATCTGGCCCTCAGCTACGATCACCGCATCGTCGACGGCAAGGGCGCGGTGACCTTCCTCGTCCGCGTCAAGGACGCGCTCGAAGACCCGCGTCGCCTGCTGATGGATCTGTAACACCGCGGCCGGGCCATCGGCCCGGCACATCCCTCCCCCTGGGGCAAGGCCAGTCCCAAGCCCAGCCCCAAGCCCTCCCCTCTGCGCCAACCGGACCGAAATGACCCCCGAACTGACCGCCCTCACCCTCGCAGCCCTGCTCCAGGTCGTCCAATACGGCCTCTTCGCCGTGCCTGCGAATCTGCAACTGGGCCCCGGCTACACCATGTCCGCGCGTGACAGCGCGCCCTCGAAACAGCTGTCCGACCGCGCCGCGCGCCTGCAACGCGCGCTGAACAACCATTTCGAAGGGCTGATCCTTTTCGGCATCGCCTGCACGGTCATCACCCTGTCGGGGCAATCCAGCCCCTTCACCGCCGCCTGCGCCATCACCTATCTGGGCGCGCGCATGCTCTATATTCCGGCCTATGCGTTTGGCTGGCGGCCCGGCCGGTCATTGATCTGGGGGGTGGGCTTCCTCGCCACTGTCCTCATGCTGCTGGCCGCTCTCATCTGATGCGTCTTCTGGCTCCAAATATCCCGGGGGAGTCGCCCGCAGGGCGGCGGGGGCAGAGCCCCCTTTCCCCCATCAACGAAAGGATACCGACCCATGGCAAATTATGACGTGATCGTCATCGGCTCCGGCCCCGGCGGCTATGTCGCCGCCATCCGCTGCGCGCAACTCGGCCTGAAAACCGCCTGCGTCGAAGGACGCGAGACGCTTGGCGGCACCTGCCTCAACGTGGGCTGCATTCCCTCCAAGGCGCTGCTGCACGCCTCCCACCAACTCCACGAGGCCGAGCATAATTTCGCCAAGATGGGCCTCAAAGGCAAAACCCCCTCGGTGGACTGGAAACAGATGCTCGCCTACAAGGACGATGTGATCGGCCAGAACACCAAGGGCATCGAATTCCTGTTCAAGAAGAACAAGATCGACTGGCTCAAGGGCTGGGGGTCGATCCCCGAAAAAGGCAAGGTGCAGGTCGGCGACGAGGTGCATGAAGCCCGCAACATCATCATCGCCACCGGCTCGCAATCCGCCTCCCTGCCCGGCGTCGAGATCGATGAGAAGATCGTCGTGACCTCCACCGGCGCTCTCGAACTCCCGAAGATCCCCAAGAAGATGGTCGTGATCGGCGCCGGGGTGATCGGGCTTGAACTCGGCTCGGTCTATGCCCGGCTCGGATCCGAGATCACAGTGATCGAATATCTGGATCAGATCACCCCCGGCATGGATGGCGAGGTGCAGAAACAGTTTCAGCGTCTGCTCAAGAAGCAGGGGCTCGATTTCATCATGGGCGCCGCGGTGCAGTCCGTCGAAACCCTCAAGACCAAGGCCAAGGTCGCCTACACGCTGCGCAAGGACGACAGCGATCACACGATCGACGCCGATGTGGTGCTGGTCGCCACGGGGCGCAAACCCTTCACCGACGGTCTCGGCCTCGCGGCGCTTGGCGTGAAGATGTCCGATCGCGGCCAGATCGAAACCGACGCGCAGTGGCGCACCAATGTCGACGGCATCTACGCCATCGGCGACGCGATCGCCGGCCCGATGCTCGCCCACAAGGCCGAGGATGAAGGCATGGCCACCGCCGAGGTGATCGCCGGCAAACATGGCCATGTGAACTACGGCGTCATCCCCGGCGTGATCTACACCCACCCTGAAGTCGCCTCTGTCGGCCAGACCGAAGAGCAGCTCAAAGAGGCGGGTCGCGCCTACAAGACGGGCAAATTCTCGTTCATGGGCAACGGACGCGCCAAGGCGAATTTCGCCGCCGACGGCTTCGTGAAGATCCTCGCCGACAAGGACACCGATCGCATTCTGGGTGCCCATATCATCGGCCCCATGGCCGGTGACCTGATCCACGAGATCTGCGTCGCGATGGAATTCGGCGCCTCCGCCGAGGATCTGGCGCTGACCTGTCACGCGCATCCCACCTATTCCGAAGCGGTGCGCGAAGCCGCCCTCGCCTGCGGCG